>JBCBXA010000084.1:0-12473 GCA_039816825.1 Pseudomonadota bacterium
TCGGAGACCAGCAGGCGACCCACTTTGTCCGCCTGCTTCTGACCTAGGATGTGCTTGATTTTGCGGTGTGTCTTTGTGTCGTCAGACCCGTATTGCACCAAATCAAGCGCGTCAGATCGTACAGCAAACGGCTCCAGAACCGTGTCGAACTTCGCACCGGCAACAAAGACTTCGCAGGCTTCAGATGTGCAGACCATGGTGGCTTTCGCGCCAGATGGAACATAGACGCCCTCTGGCTCACCATCCCACACATCCACGCCACGACCACCCAGGGCCTGCGCTGAGAAACCTTCGACCTCCACGTCCACGCTGCCGGTGGCCGGAACGATGCAAGTTTCATAACCGGGCACTTGATAGTCGAAAGCCTGCCCCCGCGTGAGTTTGACGATGTTGAAGTAGTTCAGTGGCACGAGCGAATCGTCAGCATCGACGATCGCCTGATTTTGATTGTCAAACGGCGCAATATGCATGGGGCTTACGTGGCCTCCGTTGGTCCTGGATGATCGGCGAGAAAGGCTTCCAGTTCGGAAGCCACGGGCATAGCCGGAGCGCAACCGACTTTGGCCACGACGATGGATGCGCAGGCGGAGCCACGCAGGATGGCGTCCTTCAGATCGGTGCCGTTGGCGAGTGAGGCCAGCAATCCGGCCATAAAGCTGTCGCCTGCGCCCGTCGGCTTGAGGGCGGTGACCGGGTATATGCCCGTCTTGATCTCATCGCCCTCGGCAAAGGTTATCGCGCCTTCCGGGCCCATCTTGTAGACCACCAAAGCCGCGCTGGAGTCGGCCAGGTCGCGCGCCTTAGCCAAGCCCTTTTCGATGCCTCCTGCCATGAAGCCGAATTCTTCATCATTGCCCACAATGACATCTGCAAGCGCGCCGGCTCGTGATAGAACATCTTCAGCAACCGCCGGAGACGGCCAGGAATAGGGCCGGTAGTCCACGTCAAAAATGATCGGTATGCCCGCCGTCTTCGCCAACTCAAAAGCACGGAAAGCTGCGCTGCGCGAAGGCTCGGCAGCAAAGACGGTACCCGCAGTCACGAGGGCACCGTATGCAGAATAATCGACGGCCTCGACGTCTTCCACACTCATCTGAAAGTCAGCCGCTCCATTGCGATAGATGACAGACTGATGGTCCTCTACGCGGCTTTCATATACCGCCAGCGAGTTGCGGAACTCTCCGCCAACCGGAGTGACGTGACTGGTGCCAACACCGTATTTCTCAAGCTGATTGTTGCAACATCGGCCAATAGCGTCATCTGAGACGCGCGTCACCAGATCAGCCTGACAACCCAGCTTCACCAGGCCGGCTGCAATGTTAGCCGAGGAGCCACCCATGCCGACAAACAATGTCTCGGCATCCTCTGTGGCGGTGCCCGGGGGCTCGGGGCAAAGATCCATTCCCACGCGCCCGACGACCACAAAGGCCTTTCGCGCGAGGCAATCCTTCAGAGTTTCAAGTGTGAGGGTCATCAGATGCCCGGGCGCTGTTTGGGGCGGTTTGACTCCCAATCCGCATGGGCGTCGAGCACCTTCTGGCTGTTGGAAACAGAAGGAGTTCCCACCTCCCACCAGGCGTGACCTTCGGTGGTCCAGCCTTCATAGGCATCCACGTTCATCACGAGCACGGTCGTGCGGTCCGCGGCTTGAGCGCGCTTGAATGCGGCCTCGAGCTCGGCGGGATTGGCACACGTCTCCGCCAGTGCGCCCATGGATTTTGCATGAGCCTCAAAATCCACGCTCACCTGCTCCACGGCGGTTGGTGTGTCGGCAATCAGATTGTTGAAGCTCTCATTTCCAGTGTTGTTCTGGAGCTTGTTGATGACCGCGAAGCCTCCATTGTCGAGCACCAGAATGATAAGCTTCTTGGCCGTGAGAACCGACGAATAGATGTCGGAATTCATCAGCAAATAAGAACCGTCTCCACAGAACACGATCGTATCGCGCTCCGGCTCCAATTGGGTCTGAGCAATCCGCGCGCCCCACGCGCCCGCAATTTCATAGCCCATGCACGAAAAACCGAACTCAACGTCCACTGTACCGGTTTCCAGCGTGCGCCAGTTCGCGGTGACTTCTGCGGGCAGACCACCCGCTGCAGCAACCACCCTGTCTCGAGGGTCGCAATTGCGATTCACGACACCGATGGCCTGCGCATAGGAATTCGGACCGTTTGCACCCAGGGAGTCAGGAGCGGTGTTCCTAGCGACATAGTCTGTCCATTCAGCCCGAACCGACTTCGCTCGGCTCACCCAGCTTTCGGAAGCCTTGTGGTTGCCCAGACCCTCATGAAGCGCCAAAAGGCCAAGTTTTGCGTCCCCAACAACAGGGAGCGACCGATGCTTACCCGCATCATGCCGCGCAGCGTTCAAAGAGATGAGCTGTGCATTGCGGTCGAAAGCGGTCCACGAGCCGGTCGTGAAGTCCTGCAGTCTCGTGCCGACGGCCAGAATGACGTCTGCCTCCGCCGCGACAGTGTTTGCGCTGTCGGAGCCGGTCACCCCCACCGGGCCGATGTTGAGAGGATGCTCGTCCTTCAGGTTGGCGCGTCCAGCTATGGTCTCGATGACCGGGATATCGTGGGCCTCGGCAAACTCTGTGAGCTCGACCACCGCACCGGAATACTGCACGCCACCACCCGCAATGATGACGGGACGTTCGGCAACTTTGAGCGCCTGAACAGCATCGGCGAGCTCGACCTCGTCCGGGTGCTGCCGCCGAACGCGGTGCACGCGCTTCTCAAACATCTCCTCTGGATAGTCATGGGCCCAGCCCTGAACATCCTGCGGCAGACCGATGAAAGCCGGGCCACAATCAGCCGGGTCCAGCATGGTCGCCAGTGCATTCGGCAGCGACTGGATGATCTGAGCAGGATGCGTAATGCGATCCCAATAGCGCGAAACAGCGCGGAAACTGTCGTTCAGACCCAAAGTCGGATCACCGAAATGTTCCAACTGCTGCAAAACTGGGTCGGGCAAACGTGTGATGAAAGTGTCCCCACACAGCATCAACATCGGCAGACGGTTGGCGTGGGCCAGCGCGGCAGCCGTCAGCAGATTGGCCGTGCCCGGCCCCGCAGAGGCCGTGCAGAACATAATCCGCTTGCGCAGATGGTATTTCGCATAACCCGCCGCGGCAAAGCCCATACCCTGCTCGTTCTGGCCTCGGTAGAGCGGCAATGCTTCACGATTTTCATAAAGCGCTTCGCCCAGGCACGTCACATTGCCATGACCAAAAATGCCAAAGCCGCCGCCGAAAACACGAACTTCTTCGCCATCGATGACGATGAACTGCTGTGCCATCCAGCGCACGATTGCTTGAGCAACCGTCAGCCGGACGGAACCGCGCGCAGTCTCGAACTCGTTTGACATGGAAGCCCCCTCCCAGAAGCGTTTGGCCGTGCCGCGAGCGCCCATTGACCGCCCGCCTGAAAACGACGATAGGAGTTTTGCAACCGGTTGCAAAGTGCCGGGATGCCGGTTCTGGGAGGAAACCGTGGGACAAAATCAATTTGGCATCGGCATTGTTGGCGGTGGCTACATGGGCAAAGCCCATGCAACCGCCTTTGCATCGGTTGGGGTCGCGTTCGAAACGCACCTCAAACCAAGGCTCTTTTCAGTGGCAGCTTCCTCGCTGTCATCCGCAGAGCGCTACCGGGATGCCTTTGGCTACGAACGCGCCGCGGCAGACTGGCGGGCAGTGATTGATGATGCCGAGGTTGATGCTGTCGTCATCGCATCTCCCCAGTCCACCCATCGCGAGATCGCAGAGGCGGCACTGGCCGCCGGCAAGCACGTGCTCTGCGAGAAACCGCTCGGCGCCACGCTGGCCGACTGCGAAGCGATGGTAGCAGCAGCAAAAGCTCATCCAGAACTGATCAATATGGTCGGTTTCAACTACCTGCGCACGCCGGTTTCGCAGCACGCTATCAATATGGTGCGCGATGGCAGGCTGGGGCAGATCGTGTCCTTCCGCGTGGATCACGCTGAGGATTTTCTGGCGGACCCGGCGACACCAGCGAACTGGCGCACGGAGAGCATGGAGGCGGGCACCATGGGTGATCTGGCGCCCCACCCGATCCATTGCGCGCTGTCCTTCATGGGCCCAGTGCAAGAAGTGATGGCGGTGGTCGAGACAGTTCACGCGGAGCGCCCGGGACAGAATGGCGGGCGCGTCGTCGTAACGAACGATGATCAGGTCAATATGATCTTGCGCTTTGCCAACGGCGTCACAGGCACTCTGCACACAAGCCGCGTCTCGACTGGCACCAAAATGGGCCTTCGCTACGAAATTGTCGGCACTGAAGGCACACTGCGCTTTGACCAGGAAGAGCAGAACCAGCTCCATTTCTACAACACCCAGGACGCGCCAGAGGAACGCGGGTTCCGACGCGTCCTGTCCGGCCCGCAGCACCCGGATTATCTGATGTTCAACCAGGGTGAAGGTCACGGCACCGGCTATGTGGACCAGATCACCATGCAGGCGGCGGCATTTCTGAAATCGGTGGAGACCGGCAAGCCGGCCAGCCCGAGCTTCCAAGACGGGCTCACCGTCACGCGCATCTGCGATGCCGCGCTCAAATCATCCGAAACCCGTTCCTGGCAGAACGTCGACAACTCCTGAGAGGCTCGGCCCATGACCATCCGTATCGGCAACGCACCCTGCTCCTGGGGCGTCGAGTTCGCAAATGATGACCGCAACCCGCCATGGCAGCAGGTTCTGAAGGAGTGCGCGGAAGCGGGCTATAAGGGCATAGAACTCGGACCCGTCGGCTACATGCCCGAGGACCCCGCCATCCTTCGCGACGGGTTGGCAGAGCATGATCTTGAGCTGATTGGCGGCGTGGTTTTTCGTGCGTTTCACGACCCCAGCGCTTGGGACGATGTGCTTGATGGCGCGGTGAGAACCTGCAAAGCACTCACCGCCCATGGCGCCGAGCACCTCGTGTTGATCGACTCCATCTCTCCACGCCGTGCGCCCACTGCGGGACGCTGGGACGAAGCGGAGCGGATGGATGATGCCGAGTGGACCAGCTATGTCGAGCGGATCCGCAACGTCGCCAAAATGGGATCGGAGGAGTACGGCCTAACAGTCGGCATCCACGCCCACGCCGCAGGATTTATGGATTTTGAACCTGAACTCGAGCGCCTGCTGGACGAGGTGGACGAGTCCATCATGAAGATCTGCTTTGACACCGGTCACCACTCCTATGCGGGGTTTGATCCGGTCGTCTTTATGCAGAAGCATGTGGGGCGCATTTCCTACATGCACTTCAAGGACATCGACCCAAAGGTGAAGGCAGACGTCATCTCCAAGCGCATCGGCTTCTACGACGCGTGCGGCCAAGGCATCTTTTGCAACCTCGGCGAAGGCGACGTGGATTTCCCGGCGGTCCGGCAGATCCTTCTCGACAATGGATTTGAGGGCTGGTGCACGGTGGAACAGGATTGCGACCCCACCCTGCCCGGGACACCCATGGAAGACGCCCGCTCCAACCGCGAATATTTGCAGTCCATGGGCTTTTGACGGAGGCGACCATGGCAAAACTGAACTGGGGCATGATCGGTGGTGGCGAAGGCAGCCAGATCGGCCCGGCACACCGCCTCAGCGCCGGTCTCGACGGCAATTTCCAGTTTGTCGCTGGCGCTTTGGACGCCAATGCCAAGGCTGGCCGCGACTATGGGCAGCGCCTCGGCATTGCAGTTGATAGAGCCTATGGCGACTGGCGAGAAATGCTCGAAGGCGAGCGTCATCGCGAAGACCGCATCGACCTGGTCACGGTGGCGACGCCGAACGCCACCCATTTTGAGATCACAAAGGCCTTCCTCGAAGCCGGCTTTCACGTTCTGTGCGAAAAGCCCATGACCATGACGGTCGAAGAAGGCGAAGAGATCGTGAAGCTGACCCAGAGCAGCGATCGTATCTGCGCGGTGAACTATGGCTACACCGGCTACAGCCTCGTTCGCCATGCAAAAGCTATGGTGGCGCGCGGCGACCTTGGCAAAGTGCGAATGGTGATGGCTGAATTTGCCCACGGCCACCACGCCGATGCAGCAGATGCAGATAACCCAAGGGTCCGCTGGCGCTACGACCCGGCCCAGGCTGGCGTTTCCGCGCAGTTTGCCGACTGCGGAATTCACGCCCTCCACATGGCCAGCTTCATCTGCGGCCAAGAAGTGACGGACCTCTCTGCGGACTTCGTATCAGGCATTGAAAGCCGCACTCTGGAAGACGATGCGATGGTCAACTTCCGGATGGACGGTGGCACCGCCGGGCGTTTGTGGACCTCCTCGATCGCCATAGGGCGCCAACACGGTTTGGCGATCCAAATCTTTGGCGAAACAGCCGGGCTGCGCTGGAGCCAGGAACATCCTAACCAGCTTTTCTACACTCCAGTTGGCCGGCGTACCCAAGTGATTGAGCGCGGAGAAGCCGGGCTCTCACCGGAAGCCGACCGCACGACGCGCGTCACCATCGGCCATGCCGAAGGTATGCCCCTGGCGTTCGCAAACATCTATCTCGATCTGGCCGAAGCCATCCGTGCACGGAAGGAAAACCGGACCATGGACACGGCCGCTGACCTCTATCCGAGGGCTGAAGACGGCCTTCGGTCCATGGCAGCGGTTCATGCTGCAGTGGAGTCAGCAGGCAAGAGCGGACAGTGGGTGGATGCACGCCCACCCATGTTTCGCTGATTTAGCCTCGGATGACTTAGCCTCCGATGATCTATCCAAGGGGCGGCAGCGTCCCGCGATCCATCACCTGACCTTCAAACAGGCGGCTCTGCGGTGTCGCCTCCTTGTTGTCGAGAAGCTCAAGCAGGCGGTTGACCGAGGCACCAATGATCTCTTCGAGCGGTTGGTGAACAGTCGTCAGATTGATGTTCTGCCAACTCGCCATGGCCATGTCGTTGAAGCCGATGATTCCGACATCGCTCGGCACCTGGATGCCAGCCTCCTGAAGGGCGCTCATGGCACCCACAGACAACACATCGTCGCCGCAGAAGTAGCCTTCGGCCAACGCGTCATCGGCGGCGATCAACCGCTGCATCTCGGCGCGCCCAGCCGCAAAACTGTAGGCCGAAGCAAAGCTAACCGATGTCGAGACACCAGATGCAGACGCCGCCTCGCTAAGAAAGCCAGCCATACGATCCTGTGTTGACGTTGCCTCTTCGGGGCCGCCCAGGAAGGCGATGCGCTTATAGTCGCGATCGAGCAACGCCCGAGCTGCAAGCGCGCCACAGCGTTCATTGTTCACAGCCAGCGTATCCACGGTCGGGCTATTGGTATATCGGCCAAACGTGTGCACCAGCGGAATACCAGAATGAGCGAACTCAGATACAGTTTCCGCCGGTAGTGTTGATGAAGCGATCAGCACGCCGTCAACCGAATAGCTTTGCAGCATCTCCACTGGATTGGTGGCGCCCTCGGTATCACCGAGATTGACCAGCAAAGGCCGGTAGCCAACTGCCTGAATGGCACGGGTGAACTGATCGAACACCTCAAGGAAAATTGGATTTCGGAAATTGTCTGAAACCAACCCGATCAGCCGCGTTCGACGGGTGGTAAGGCTGGAAGCAAAGACACTGGGCCGATAGCCCAGCGCATCAGCCGCTTCCATGACCTTGCGCCGCGTCCGCGCTGAAACAGACGCGCCATCTGTAAAAGTGCGCGAAACAGCTGAGCGGGACACGCCGGCGCGCGCCGCAACATCTTTCAATGTGACTGCCAATTTCCTCTCCCGCCACCACTATCGAGCCAGCGGGGAAAAATGCAACCGGTTGCAACCAGGGTCATGGAATAGATTGTCAGGCGTCTTCGCAGTGACGAGTGTGCCTATGGCAGCAGCACAATCTTGGGCACGCCGACCTGATTGGAGCGGATATCGGAAAAGGCCTTTGGCCCCTCTTCAAGAGACCGCTCCTCAATCCAGGTTAAATCGCCCAAAGAACCATCGAACAACGCGTTGGCTGTCTCGCGGAAATCTCGTTTGGTGTAGGTGTAGGTTCCGATGAAACTCACCTCCTGAAGCGTCATGCGCCGCGTATCGAGGCCAGCAGCGCCGCCGCCCAAGCCGATATGGGTGATCACGCCACCTGGTTTCGCCACTGCGCTTGCGATGGAACGTGTCGCTTCATAGCCGACCGCGTCAACAATGCACGCGTAGGTCTCTCCATCCGGCACCTGTGAAACCACCTTGAAGCCCTGAGCAAGCAAAGCGTCGTGACGGAGAGTGTTGGTCTCGACAATCGTCACATCACCATATCCTTGAGCACGGGCGGAGAGAGCAGCACCCATTCCGATCGCGCCACCGCCAATGACAAGCACATTGGTATCGGCCAAACGCCCCAGCAAAAGTGCTGCCAGCCGAAGCGCATGCCAGCCACAAGCAATCGGCTCCACCAAACTGGCTTGAACGCAGGTCACATGATCGGGAACTTCGACCAGATTCTCGGTTGGAATGGACACCTGCTGCGCAAAGGCCCCTTCTCGCGGCGGCATGGAAATGATCTGTCGTTCAGCGCAGAGGTTTTCGCGCCCCGACAGGCAAACCTGGCAAACACCGCATGTGACCAGCGGATTGATTGTGACCCGCTTTCCAATCCAGTCTGCAGGCCCATCGACAACCGTGCCAGCCGCTTCATGACCGAGAATCAAAGGCGCAGGCCGACGCGAATCATGACCCAGAAAAGCGTGCATGTCAGACCCGCAAATACCCACGGCCTCGACTGAGATCAGCGCTTCACCACTGGCCGGCTTGGGATCGGCAAAGTCGCGAAACTCCAGCTCTTCGGGGCCGGTATAGACGAGTGCCTTCATTTGGCTGTGAACCCTCCATCCACATAGAGCAGTTGACCTGTCACATAGCCGCTCGCCTCCGATGCCAGGAACACCGCTGGGCCGACAATATCGTCCAATCGTCCATTGCGCCCTATAGCTGTCTGTGCGGCGTTCTTTGCTGCCAGCTCAGCATTGCCAAAGACAGCAGCCGTCAGCTCGGTGGGGAAGAAGCCAGGTCCCAGCGCGTTGCACATAATGCCGTGCTGCGACCACGCTTCGGCCATGGCGCGGGTCATCTGTGCGACACCACCCTTGGCCGAGCCGTAGGCAACCGAATTCGCGAAGGCCCGATTGCTTTGGAGCGAGGCAATGTTGATCACCCGGCCCCAGCCCTGCGCCTTCATGTGAGGCACGAAGGCCTGAGCCGTGAAAAACGGCGCAGTGAGATTCAGCTGCAAAGTGCGGTGCCAGCCATCGGCATCCACCTCGTCCGCGGCTTGCCGAAGATTGATGCCGACAGCACTGACAATGATGTCAGGCATCATGTCTCGCGCTTCACAGAAGCCATGCAGTTCACCGATAGCATCAGCGTTCATCAGATCCACCGGACAGACAGCACCCGCGCGATCGCCCAGAGTCTCTTCAAGACGGTCGCGCCGACGGGCCGCGAGCACAATGCGCGCTCCCGCATCCGATAGCCCACGGGCGATGGCGGCACCGAGACCGGAGCCGCCACCCGTGATCAGGGCCGTCTTGCCAGAGAGATCAAACAGACCGGACATAGAAGCTGCTAGGCAGCGTCTGTGTCGAAGTTCTCGCCCGGGAAATATTTGCGCAAGCGCGCATCACCAGCCCGTGCGTGCCCTTCCATGCCCTCCAGACGCGATATGCGCGCAGCCGCCTGGGCAACCTCGCGGTTGGCCTCCGCTGTCATGCGCTGGGTCGTCACGATCTTCAGATATTTATGGACCGACAGACCGCCGGTGTATTTGCCGGCGCCCTTGGTCGGCAGAATATGGTTGGTGCCCGAGCACTTGTCGCCAAAGCTGACCGTCGTCTCCTCACCGATGAAGAGAGAACCATAGTTTTTGAGCCGCTGGGTGAGCCACTCGTCCTGGGCCGTGTGGATCTCCAGATGTTCGGGCGCGTAGCGATCCGACACCTCGGCGCACTCTTCAAGTGTGTCGCACAAGACGATCTCACCATAGTCGCGCCACGCCACTTCCGCGGCCTGTTGCTGGACCTCTGGGAGCGCGTTGATCAGCCCCGGCATCATGGCCGTGACTTTGTCAGCCAGTTCGCGCGAGGTCGTGTAAAGCCAAGCGGGGGAATCCAGGCCGTGCTCGGCTTGACTCACCAAGTCTTCCGCCACCAGAACGGGGTCTGCGGTTTCATCCGCGATGATGCCGATCTCGGTGGGTCCGGCAAACATGTCGATGCCAACGCGCCCGTACAGCATCCGCTTTGATTCAGCGACAAACCGGTTGCCCGGCCCCACCAGAATGCCCGCTTCCCGCCCTGTGAACAGGCCGAACGCCATGGACGCAATCGCCTGCACACCGCCCAAAGCGAGGATAGTGTCCGCGCCACAAAGGTCCATCGTGTAGAGGATAGCTGGATGGGGACCGTCCGGGCCCTTGGGCGCTGAACAGGCCACGATATGATCGACACCGGCGACCTTGGCCGTCGCAACGCTCATGATGGCCGACGCAACGTGCGCATAGCGGCCACCTGGCACGTAGCAGCCGGCCACATCAATCGGTATCAGCTTCTGTCCGGCCCAAAGGCCGGGAGACAACTCTGTCTCGAATTCCTGCACCGAGGCGCGCTGCGCCTCGGCGAACTTGGTCACACGGTCGTAGGCAAAGCGAATATCGTCTTTGAGCTGTTGGGAGACCTTGCTGGAAGCCGCCTCAATCGTCTCCCGGGACACAACGATGTCGCCGGTATAGCCATCAAGCTTCTCGGAATACTCACGCACGGCCTCTTCGCCGCGCGCTTCAATATCCGACAGCATAGTGGCGACAATGTCGCGTGTCTTATCCTCTCCAGTGAAGGCGGTTTTCTCCGCCTTCTTCAGATACTCAATGCCCATCTATTCCTCCGCATATCGCGTCTTTGGGGCCTATTGGCCGTAGAACAATTGCGGCAGCCACAGAGCGATACCCGGAACGAGGAAGACCAAAGCCAGACCGATCAGCTGGATGCCCATGAATTGCATCATGCCCAGGTAAATGTCTGACAGGTCCCACTCCGGCACCACGCCCTTCAGGAAGTAGGCTGAGAGCGCGACGGGCGGACTGAGCCACGCCGTCTGCAAACAGACCGCAACCAATATGGCGAACCAGAGCTTTAGGTCCTCCGTGGGCATGCCGATGTCCAGTTCCAACAGCACTGGATAGAAGATTGGCAGGATAATGAGCACTATTGGGACCCACTCGAGCGGCCAGCCAAGGACGAACACCAAAGCCAGCACAATGACGATGATCCATGCGGCGCTCACGTCCAGCGCAATCAGCCATTCCGTGATCATCGTTGGCGTGCCGAGGCGCGAGAAGACCGCTCCAAAGAAGTTGGACGCCGCCACAAGAAAGAGGATCAGAACAGAGATTTCGAGTGTCTTGAGAAGCGCCTCATAGGTCCTCTTGAGAGTGAACTTGCGGTAGCCAATGGTCAGCAGGATTGAGCCCAGCGCGCCGATGCCAGCACCCTCTGTGGGCGTTGCCCAGCCGGTGAGGATGGACCCCATCGCAAAGGCGATCAGAATGCTCGGCGGCACGAGGCCAAGGATGAATTCCTTGAAAACAAAGGAGCGGTTATCCGGGATCATGTCCTCAGGAAGTGGCGGACCGAGATTTGGGTTCAGATAGGAACGACCGACAGCGTACAGCAGATAAAGTGCAGCCATCAGAACGCCTGGCATGATCGCCGCAGCGAACAGATCTGTGACTGGGATCTCCAACACGGGACCCATCACAACCAGCATGATGGATGGAGGGATGAGGATACCCAGCGTACCACCCGCAGTAATGGTACCGGCCGCAAGGCGCACATCATAGCCAGAGCGGTTCATCGTGCGCGCCGCCATGATGCCAAGAATGGTCACGGAGGCACCCACAATACCTGTCGCGGCGCCAAAGATCACCGACACGAACAGCACGGCCACGTAAAGCGAGCCCTTCATGCGCGCGAGCATCAGCTGCACAGCCGAGAACAGGCGCTCCATAAGGCCCGCTTGCTCCATCATGAAGCCCATGAAAACGAACAGCGGCACAGCGGCCAAAGTCTGCTCCATCATGGACCCATAGAACTGCAGGTTCATCAGGAAGATGGTGACCTTGAGCCCAAAGCCCCACGCACCAAAGAAGATGCCAAGGAAGATGAGTGTGAAAGAGATCGGAAAGCCGACGAAGATCGCGAACAGCATCGCGCCAATCATCACCATACCGATGATCTGAGGTGTGAGGTCCGGCAGGACGTCGAAAAAGGCCTGGAGAACTTCAAGCATTAGACTGGCCACTTCCCGCGGGTTGCCGCGTACCAAGATTTACAGATTTCAGAGATGCCCTGCAGGACCAGAAAGCCCACGCCAGCCGCGAGGCTCATCTTCACCGGCCAAACGATGGGTGCCCAGGTGGAGTCACCGGCCCTCTCACCCTGATAGAAACTCTTGAGCGCAAACTCTTGCGCCGCCC
>JBCBXA010000085.1:0-12138 GCA_039816825.1 Pseudomonadota bacterium
ACAAGATGTCTCGTGAAATGTCAGCGTATCGCGACCAAGAGCCCACGAGACATCTTGTGAAGGCGCGCCACATGTTTCAACACAGCAGCCTCGGACAGGAGCCTTGGCAAGCACGGAGACCGCTATGAACATGCAAGCCCCCAAGTCTTTCGGCCTCGGTGCCAGCGCTCACCGCAAGGAAGATGATGCGCTTCTGCGCGGTCGCGGTCGTTTCACGGCTGATGACATCCCTGCTGACGCTCTGCGGATGGTGGTGGTTCGTTCGCCCTTTGCGAGCGTGGACTTCTCGATTGCCAATCTCGACGAGGTCAAAGTCCTGGACGGTGTGCAACTGGTACTGACCGCCGATGATCTCACGGCCTATGGAGACCTGCCTTGCGAAGCTCTTCGCAAGCAGAAGGATGGCAGCGAGATGAATGGTGCCGACATTCCATTGCTGGCAAAGGTTCGTGCATCTTATGTCGGAGACGCCATTGCCATCATCGTAGCCGAAACGGAGCAGTTGGCGGCGGACGCGGCTGAAGCTCTTGATGTCGACTATGACAACCAGCCGGTGGCGGCGGAAACCGCCACTGCGCTCGATCCTGCAACGCCGATCGTGCACCCGCAATTGGGCACCAATCTCGCGGGCCATATTTTCGTGGGCGACGATGCCAAAACCGATGCAGCCTTCGCCAAGGCGGCCCATGTGGCCGAACTGACGCTAGTCAACAACAGGCTTGTTTCCAACTTTCTCGAGCCCCGCGCCTGCCTGGCTGAGGTGGATGATCAGCGCATGACGCTCACAGCAGGCACACAGGGCGTGCACTCCGTGCAGAAAATCATCGCCCAGAAGATCTTGCGCGTGCCGTTGGATGATCTGCGCGTCATCACCCGGGATGTCGGTGGCGGGTTTGGCACCAAGGCCTTCGTTTTCCGTGAGTACCCCCTGGCGCTCATCGCTGCCCGCGAGTTGCGGCAGCCCGTCGCATGGGTTGGCACCCGCACCGAGCATTTCCTCACAGATTCGCAGGGCCGCGACAATCTCGTGACGGCCAAGATGGCCATGGACGAGAGCGGCAAGTTCCTTGGTCTGAAGATTGATCTCATAGCCAATATGGGCGCTTACCTGAGCCAGTATTCGCCTTTCATCCCGTGGCTCGGCGCTTCCATGGCAACCGGCCTCTACGACATTCCGGCGCTCTCCATGGATATGCATCTGGTCTACACCAACACCTGCCCGGTCGATGCTTATCGCGGTGCCGGGCGGCCCGAAGCCACCTATCTGATCGAGCGCCTGGTGGATGTCTGTGCTGCTGAAATGGGTGTGGACCGTATAGAACTGCGCAAGCGCAACTTCATCCAGCCCGATCAGTTTCCCTATGAAACGCAGGCCGGGCGGACTTACGATGTCGGTAAGTTTACCGAACACCTCGATCTGGCTCTGGCCGAAGTCGACTGGGCGGGCTTCGAGGCTCGACGGCAGGAAGCGGCCGCTCGCGGCAAGCTGCGCGGCATCGGCTGCGCCACTTACATCGAAGCCTGCGCATTTGCCGGGTCGGAGCCTGCCGTCGCGCGGCTCAATGAGGACGGCACGGCCACGATCTTCATCGGCACCCAGGCGAACGGCCAGGGCCACGCCACCGCCTACGCGCAGTTTGCCTCTGACAAGCTGGGCTTGGACATCGAGTTCATTGATGTGCGCCAGGGCGATACGGACGAATTGGCCAGTGGTGGCGGCACGGGTGGTTCGCGCTCCATCCCACTTGGAGGCGTTTCCGTGTCCCAAGCATCAGAAACGCTGGCCAGCCACATCCGGGCTAAAGCCGCCGACATGCTGGATCTCAGCGCCGATGAGATCGAACTGGCGGACGGCGTTGCGCGCCACACCGGCGGCAATGCCTATGTGCCTTTCGCTGACATCGCACAAGCAGCGGATGACGTTCTGACGGCCACCGCCACTTTCAAGCAAGAAGAAGCCACTTATCCCAATGGGTCGCACATATGCGAGCTGGAGATCGATCCCGACACCGGCATCACGCAGATCATCGGCTACACCATCGTCGATGATTTCGGCGTGGTGGTGAA
Organism: Pseudomonadota bacterium; assembly: GCA_039816825.1. GTDB lineage: Bacteria > Pseudomonadota > Alphaproteobacteria > Rhizobiales > Rhizobiaceae > JBCBXA01. The sequence continues at coordinate 2,068 of JBCBXA010000085.1, forward strand.
CCCGCTTCTCCTCCAGGGCCAGGTCCATGGCGGAGTGGTGCAGGGCATCGGCCAATGCCTGACCGAGCGCACGGTCTATGACGATGAAGGGCAGCTTCTGAGCGCGTCCTTCATGGACTACACCATGCCGCGGGCGGACGACGTACCATTCATCCAGTTCTCAACCCACAATGTGCCGTCCATCACCAATGCGATGGGCATAAAGGGTGCTGGGGAAGCCGGAACCATTGGCGCCTGCCCATCGGTGATGAACGCGATGGTGGATGCCCTGTCCAACGCCTATGGCATCGATCACATCGACATGCCGGCGACACCGCAAATGGTGTGGCAGATGATCCGTGACGCTAAAGCCAAGGCCGCTTAGCCCGCGGCCTCTTCCTCGTCTGCGCGAGGGTCGAACTCATAGGTTTGCGGCGTGTTGTTGCGGGCCAGACCGATGGATTGGAAGTCTGCCGTCTCGAAGTTCTCGGGCAGGCGGTTGCGCAGAATGCGCCAGGCCGCGAACGCGGCGATGCCCAGATGGCTCAGCGACGTCAGTGCGAACATGCCCCCAGGGCCCGAGGCTTCGAGGAAGACGGCTGTTGCAAGTGGTCCCACCATCGTGCCGACACCATAAGTCACCAGAAGTCCCGAAGACGTTTCAACAAAGTCTGCCGGGTCTGCAAAGTCGTTCGCGTGCGCCACAAAAAGTGAGTAGATGCTCAGCAAAACAGCACCGAACAAGAACATGATGGCGAAGAACGCGGGAGATCCCGTCGTGCCTCCGGCCGAGATCGCATACAGAACCGTGCCCAGCACGGCGCCCAACACGCCGCAGGCGATCATGACATAGCGCCGGTCGGTGGCGTCAGACGCCCGACCGATGGGATATTGAAACACCATGCCGCCCGTCATCGCAGCACCCATCATGAGTGCGATGGATGCGTTGGAAAGGCCCACCAGTTCGCCGAAAACAGGCGCAAATGAAAACCACGCACCACCAATAATGCCGGCAAGGAACGATCCCACCACAGCCACTTGGCTGTTTCGATAGAGCTTCCTGAAGTCGATGCTGACATGGCCAAGGGGCGCCGGGCTTTGAATGCCCGTCAGGGCTGTCGGCAGAACAGCCAATGTGAACGCCATAGCCGTCGCCATGAACAGCAGCGCGCTGCTTGGATCGGCAAGTGGCAGGGCAAACTGACCGAGCAGCATCGCAAGCTGTCCGGTGATCATGTAGATCGAGAAAACCGAACCGCGATTTGCATTCGTTGTTCGCTCATTCAGCCAACTCTCCATGATCATGTAGCTGCCCGCGACGCCAATACCCATCGCAGCGCGCACCAGGAACCACATGATGGGATGCACGATAATGGCGCTAAGAAGCACAAGCGTTGAAAGGCTTGCCAGGAGCGCGCCGAATGCCCGGATGTGGCCTACCTTTCGCACCGAAAAGGGGACGAGAAAGCAACCTGCGGTGAACCCGATCGCGTATCCCGTGGCGATGGTACCGATAGCCGTCGGCCCGAAGCCTTCAAGTTGCGCGCGAACGGGCACGAGCAACGAGTACAGCCCATGGCTGAACATGAAGAATGCCGTGGAGATCAGGATAGGAGCAAAGGGGCGAAGCTGCAGCATGGCACCACGAGGGGGTTGGGCGGTTGGCAACTGATCGGAGGCTTTACCGATCGCTGAACGCTACAAGACCGAAACCGGGTCGGATTGCGCCCATACGCCTGGTGCGACGCGCGGGCAATCGAAAAATGCAACGCCGGAGAAATTTGTCTTGGCGGCGACGCCAATGTCGCTTTGCTACTCGGTTTGGCTACTTGGACTGAGTGCCGGGCATGCGCTGCTGAAGCGCCAGCAAGTCCTGCCAGGCGAGCCGTTTGTGCGCCGGTTGTTGCAGCAGATAGCGTGGAGTGAGAGTGGTCAGCATGGCTGGCTTCGCGGGCTCACCAGGAAACTCAGTCCAGCTGCCGCGCAACTGCATCACGGTCTTTGGTTTCGCTCTGGCGTCGGCGGGGGGCGCTGCAAACATCCGATGGGGCAGCGCGCCAAAGCCCAGAGCGAATGGAACTTTGATCAGTTCCATATGTCTGCGCAGAAACGGCGCGCACATGGCGAGTTCCGCCGGTGTCGGCTGCCTGTTCCCCGGGGGTCGCCAGGGTAGGGCGCAGGTGAGATAGACTTCGTCCTTGCTCAATCCGATGGCGCGCAACATGGCATCGAGCAGGCGGCCTTCATCGCCTGCAAAAAGATCGCCCGTTCGGTCATCATCCCGTCCCGGTGCGTCGCCGATGACGACCAGTTTGGCGTCCGATGGACCGGCTGCAAACAGGGTTGCGTTGGCAGTGCGTTTGAGGCTGCAGTGAGAGAAGGCCTCCAGCGCCGCGCGCAACTCATCAACCGACTTGGCGCCATCCGCCGCCTGCTGGGCTGCCGCAACGGCCTCCGCTTCAGGCACCTGGTTCGTGGGTGCCACAGCCACTTGCGGCAGAGGTGCTTCTTCGCGGCGATGGCGCTCTGCCGTCAGGCTTTCCTGCAATTGGGGTGCTGGCGGTGTCGCGACCTCAAAATGGTTGATCGGCGTTTCCGACAGGCATTCATCCACCCCGCAATCGGCATGAAATCGCAGGAAATCGAGCAGCGCCGCAGCGCTGAACTCGTCTGTCTGTGTTGCCGATTGTTGATCGCTCACCGCTGCACCCACCGCATTCGCCTCAGCTTTCGCACATCACGCTACGCCTTCGCGAGTCCTAAATCGCTACGCGAGCCTGCTTGGAATACTGAGTTGGTGGCGACCTGTTCCAGCACATCCCTGAAAGGCGTGGCGCGAAAGTCCGGCAGCAGTTCGGACAGTCGCTGCCCACAAAGGGCATGGTCGGTTTCAAACAGATATCGCATCTCGTTCATTTCTCGTGCCAACTCCCAGAAAGGGCCTGTCAGTCGGAACAACCACCATGGGAAGCTGACGAAACGGTACGATCTCCCGGTGATGCCCTCGAGCGTCTGCCGAAGGTCCTGGCCCGTCATGGTCTGGCCGGGCAGAGGAACGTCCTCAAACTGTGCTAACTCAGACCGCTTTTCAGCCAGTGCCAGCGCGGCGCGCGCCCAATCCTCAACCAGGCACATAGCTTGCCGCACAAGGGCAGGCCCTGGCAGCGTGATCTGGCCCTTTTTGATGGCCCGCAGATAGATGAGGCCCATCACGCATTGCAGCTCGATCGGGTCGATGAAGTTTCCAGCCCGCAGCACGATCGTCTGGACACCGCTTTTACGGTAAGCACGCTCCATATCGAGACGGATTTGGCCTTTCCTGCTCACCGGATTTGAAGCGGTTCGCTCTGACCACACGCCTCCGGCGCTCCCGAAATGATAGACGTTCCCGGGTATGATGACCGTCGCTCCGGCGCTTTGTGCCGCCTCAATGACTTGGGCGGTGATGCCTGGAACCTGGTTGGCCCAATCGTGATAGTTCTGCGGGTTCATGCCGTTCACGATCACTTGGCAGCCTTGCGCTGCCTCGACCATGGACTGGTTGTGACGATCGTAAAGGCGGACTTTCCAGCCGGCTTCACCGAACAAACGTGCGGTCGCCCGGCCCACGCGGCCTGATCCGCCTAGAATGAGAACTGTTTTTTGCATCTGACTCTCCTTTGGTTCGTCAGAAGATGTTCAATGCGCCTGCGTTTGGGAATTGCCTTTCAGTGCAGAGTAGATATTCATATTTGAATGGATAAAGATCATTACGGCCTCGACTGGGATCATATTCAGGCCTTCTGCGCGGTCGCGCGGGAGGGATCGCTCTCAGGCGCGGCGCGGAAACTGGGCCAGAGCCAACCCACGCTCGGGCGCCGCATCAAGGCCGCTGAAGTCGCTCTGGGCACAAGCCTCTTCACCAGAGTGGCCAAGGGCTTGATGCTGACCGATAGGGGCGTGGAGCTTCTGGTCCATGCGCAGGAGATGGAGGCATCTGCCGCGCGGCTGCAGAACGCAGCCCTCGGACAAGGCGATGCTGTAGCCGGCACAGTACGCATCACGGCCAGCATGGTTGTCTCTCACTACGTCTTGCCGGCCATCATCGCACGCCTGCGGCTGGCCGAACCTGAGATCGAAATCGAACTGGTGCCGACCGATACGTCCGAGAATCTTTTGTTCCGCGAGGCGGACATCGCCGTGCGCATGTACCGCCCAACGCAGATGGATGTTGTGACCCGCAAGGTCGCGGAGCAGCCGCTGGCGCTATACGGCGCAACTTCACTGCTGGACCGCATGGGAGAGCCGGGCTCCCTTGAAGAACTCGAAGCATACCCTTTTGTGGGTCTGGACCGCGATGATCTCATCATTCGCCACATGCGCTCTTTGGGTTTTGACGTCAGTCGACGCTTCTTCGGCGTGCGTTGTGACAATCAGGCGGCTTTCTGGGAGCTCGTGCGCAGCGGCTGCGGCCTGGGCGCGATGCAGACACTGGTCGGCGATGCGGATCCGGCGGTGCGCCGTCTTGCCGTTGATATCCGGCTTCCGCCCTTGCCGGTGTGGCTCGCCACCCATGAAACTTTACAGCACAACAGGCGCAACAGAGTGGTTTGGGACTTCCTGGCAGACGCGTTCGCCCGCCGAGACGGCCAAAGCGACTTTATACAGTAGCAAGCAACCCTACTTTTCCGGGTGGCCACGACGAATACTATTGCACCTTCCTGCAGGGATCGAATCCATTGATCTTTGCTAGGCTGGGCTGGCGTATCCCGACACTCGAACCGAGCGGCATTGCGAGCCAGTTCACCACAACGGAGATGCGACGGCTCACATCTGCTCTCCGCCATCTCCTCCCGAGATCACGGACTCCTTGGTCAACAAGTCTTGCCCGATCAACGGTTCACGCCGCCCAAGCCCCAAGCACAACCCCAGCCCGCACTGCAGCCAGACGCCGCTTCTCTACGTTTGACGTGAACGTAAACGTTAGATATTTTCTAGGAAACGTTTTGGCAGAACGTGCAATGGGGAGCCGGACTGACGAGGCAGTTCAGCAACTGCCTTTCGGCTGACACAGCAAAAGCGCTGCGACTGGCTCTGCGCGGACCGTTCATTCTGCGATGTAAGGGTGCGGATTTGTCCGGGTTTGGTCGCTTTTGATGGCTTTTGGCCTGCCACGAGAATGTTTAGGATTTCACGATAGCCCGCGCCAAGCGCGCTGATGGATGGGGAAGAGACATGACCGAAGCTGCTGAGCTTCCTGAACGCGAAAGCATGGAATTTGATGTGGTGATAGTGGGTGCGGGGCCAGGTGGTCTGGCTGCCTCCATCCGACTGAAGCAGAAGAATCCCGACCTCAACGTGGTGGTTCTGGAGAAGGCTGCCGAAGTGGGCGCGCACATTCTGTCCGGCGCCGTTGTGGATCCGTCTGGCATTGATGCGCTTCTTCCCGATTGGCGGGAAGAGGAGGGGCATCCCTTCACCAACCCGGTGAAGAAAGATCGCTTCTACTTCCTCGGACCGGCCGGTGGCATCACGCTGCCAAATTTCCTGATGCCACGGCTGATGAACAACCACGGCAACTTCGCCGTGTCGCTGGCCAACGTGTGCCGCTGGCTTGGTGAGAAGGCCGAAGCGCTTGGCGTTGAAATCTATCCCGGTTTCGCGGCAGCAGAGCTACTCTACAATGACGATGGCGCTGTGATCGGTGTTGCGACAGGCGACATGGGCATCGGGCGCGATGGCGAGCCAGGACCGCAGTTTGAGCGCGGCATGGCACTGCTCGGCAAATATGTGTTCTTTGCAGAAGGTGCCCGCGGATCACTTTCCAAGAAGCTCATCGCGAAGTTTGGGCTCGATAAGGAGTCCGAGCCGCCAAAGTTCGGAATCGGCCTGAAAGAGCTTTGGGAGGTTGATCCCTCCAAGCACGAGCCGGGTCTGGTGCAGCACTCATTCGGCTGGCCACTCGACAATAAGACCGGCGGTGGATCCTTCCTCTATCATCTGCCCGACAATCAGGTTGCGGTCGGCTTCGTGCTGCACCTCAACTATGAGAACCCTTATCTCTCGCCCTTCGACGAGTTCCAGCGCTTCAAGACGCACCCGAAGATTGCGGAAACCTTCGAGGGTGGCACACGTATTTCCTATGGCGCGCGGGCCATCACCGAAGGCGGCTGGCAGTCCGTTCCACGGCTGTCGTTCCCGGGCGGTGCGCTGATTGGCTGCGCAGCGGGCTTCACGAATGTCCCGCGCATTAAAGGCAGCCATAATGCTGTGCATTCCGGCATTCTGGCGGCTGACCATGCGCTGGAAGCCTTGGCTGCGGGGCGCGAGAATGACGAACTGGTGTCCTATGAGGATGCTTGGCGTACGTCTGCCATCGGCAAAGACCTGAAGCCCGTGCGCAACGCCAAGCCGCTGTGGTCAAAGTTCGGCACCACCATCGGTGTGGCGCTAGGCGGCCTCGACATGTGGACCAACGAGCTCTTCGGCTTCTCCTTCTTCGGCACGATGAAGCACGGCAAGCCGGACTATGCCGCCACCAAAAACGCCAGTGGTTTCAAGCCCATCGACTATCCCAAACCCGATGGCAAGCTGACGTTTGACAAGCTGTCATCTGTCTTTCTGTCCAACACCAACCACGCGGAAGAGCAGCCGGTTCACCTCGTGCTGCAGGACGCGGACCTGCAACGCTCGAGCGAGTTGAGAGAGTTCGCCGGCCTGTCCACCCGATACTGTCCGGCGGGCGTTTATGAATGGGTGGATGCCGACGGAAATGGTATTCCACATGAAGACCGGACGACGGCCAATGGCGGCTCTCGCTTCGTGATCAACGCTCAGAACTGCGTCCACTGCAAAACATGCGATATCAAGGACCCGAACCAGAACATCAACTGGCAACCGCCACAGGGTGGTGAAGGTCCAGTCTATCCAAACATGTAACAAGAGGCGTGGAGCGGCTGCGCCGCGACGGGGAAACCACATGTTTGGATTTCCGTCCCGGCTTGGTCGCCCTGCTTTTTTGTTGTGATTGGCGAAACACCGCCAATCTGTGCGGCGAGGGTCCAGTCTATCCAAACATGTAGCAAGAGGTGTCGCCCGGCGCTCAGGCGTCGGGCGCATGCCTGCCATAGCCGAGCCTTTGCCGCAGAGCGGTTCGGCCTGCGGGAGTGATGGCGAGTTCACGTGGCGTATCGGTGCGCCGAACCCAGTTCTTGCGTTCAAAGGCCTCCAGAAGCGCGGCGCCAAGACCGCCAGCGAGGTGATCTCTGCGAACACTCCAGTCGAGGCAGCGTCGGCAGATGGGCCGCTTCCGGCTGATCAGGCTCGGAATGTCGATTTCGAGCTCTCGAAACAGCGCGCTGTCCGTGTTGGGCCGCAAGCTTCCGTCCTCCATGGCGATGAGATGTCCGCCTTCCAGAAGCCCGTCCAGAACGGCGACGCCTAGGTCACCGGCCATATGATCGTAGCAGATACGCGCTTCCACCAATGCGCTGTTGCGCGGCCCGGTTTTGATCGGCGGCGTTGAAGCGGGGAGTGCACCCAGCGCTTCAATCAGTTCAGCGATGTGGGGCCCCGCCAGCCGCAGATATCGATGACGCCCCTGCTGCGCCACTTCCAAAACCTGACCATCGAGTAATTTCTTGATTTGGGCGCTTGCGGTGGAGCGCGACACGCCAGCTACGGTCGCCAGTTCTCCGGCAGCAAGAGCTTTGCCGCCCATCAGGGCTGCCACCATGGCCGCTCGCGCTGGATCTCCCAACAGATGGGCTGTGCGGGCGATGTCGTTGGCAGAAGTCATGCAGGGGCCATAACATGGTGGGTTGCTCAATGCTTCGTTGCTGGACGAAACGTCGGTTGCGGATTTGCTTTAGATGTCGGCTGACGGTTCGCAACGCTCGGGGAAATTCATGCAACTTCTCACTCTCGTCATGCCCGCTCTTCTTGCCTTGGGCGCAGCGGCTCTTTCGCCCGGCCCCAACGCGTTTGCGGCCATATCCACCGCTCTCGGCAGTGGCCGTGCCATGGGCGTTGTGGTGGCGCTGGGCATTGGCTGCGGTGGTCTGGTGTGGGCCTCACTGAGTGCATTCGGCCTTGAGCGCCTTCTCCAGGCCTTTCCTCAGACGATCACCTTGCTGGCGGCCGCCGGCGCTGCCTATCTGGCTTACCTCGCCTTTAAGGGCCTGCGCTCCGCTTTCGGAGGGTCTGCGCCATCGCTCAACGCGCGCTCCTCTGAGACGTTCTGGTCCGCGTTGCGAAGAGGATTTCTGGTCACGCTCACAAATCCAAAGGCGGGCCTGATGTGGCTGTCACTGACCGGCTTTGTCGCGCTCTCCGCTCAATCCATCGCGCCGCTCCTAGTATTCGGGCTTCTCGGCGCACTGCTGGTGTTTGTGATCTACGGTTCCATGGCGCTGGTTTTCTCCAACGCCAAAGTCCGAGCCGGCTACGAGCGTCATCACCGCTTGGCAGATGGGGCATTCGGGGTGGCTTTTGCCGCCCTGGCTGTGTCGCTTGTGCTCCGGTTTCTGGTCTAAGCCGAACGATCCAGGAGCAACCGAAGGCCAAGTGCGCCCATGATTGTTCCGGCCACCCGGTCGAACCATGTTTTGCCCTTCAGAAAAGCTCTCCGCGCGAGTGGCGTTGATAGAGCAAGCGCGAAACTGGAATAGGCCACGATCTCAATCGCCAGATGGTTGGCGACGATGAGAGCCGCGCCACCGGCCGAAAGGCCGGCGGGGAAGATCACAACGATCACGGCGCCTGCAAAGAGCACCGATTTCGGATTGGACAGATTGATCAGGAGCCCGCTGCGGAAACCCCGCCAGAGCGAGGTGCTGCTGTTATGCTCTGTGTCCAGATGCAGCGGGTCGGCAGCGCTGCGCCACATGCCGATGGCGAGATAGATCAGGTAGGCCGCGCCAATCAGCTTCATGGCGCCATAAAGCCACGGGACGATCTCGAACAATGCCGCCAAGCCCATCAACGCGCAGCCGGTCCAGATAGCCGCCATGGTGGCCAGGCCAAGGCCCGTTGCCATGCCCACCGCGCGGCCCTCGGCAATCGAATTGCGCACGGAGAGCAACATGGCCGGCCCGGGCGACAGGATCGCGGCGATGAGCGTGGCGTTGAAGGCGATGATCTGGGCGTAGGAGATATCTTGCATTCGAAAACGCTACGGCTGAGGCGTTCCGGTGTCCACCACCACGATTTGGTGAACGGGTACTGGAAACTTCTCGGCCAGTTGCCACGTTGAAGGAGAGCCCCACTCATCGGAGACAAATATGCCCCGAATTTTGACAAGCAGCACCACGGCCATTGCAGCAGTCCTCGCGCTTGTGGTTCCAGCCCATGCTTTTACCATCCAAGGCAACGCCGGCTCCCAGCTGCAAGCCACCGAGATCGCCAGTTTTGACCAGCCATGGTCCATGACTTTTCTGCCCGATGACACGATGCTCGTCGCCACCAAACCGGGTCAGCTGTTCCACGTTCAAGCGGACGGAACTTCCACGCCGGTGGGTGGCATGTTTGATGTAGCCTATGGCGGTCAGGGTGGTCTGGGCGATGTGGTTCCGCACCCCGAATTCGCCAGCAACAATCGGGTTTACATCTCGTACGCGGAAGCATCTTCCAATGGGTCCACCTTCGGTGCCGTCGTTGTGAGCGCGACGCTGGATACTAGCGGCTCGGCTCCACAACTGACCGACATCCAGCGCATTTGGGAACAGCAGCCCAAGGTCTCTGGCCGCGGGCACTATAGCCATCGGATTGCTTTCGGGCCGGACGGCACGGATCAGGCGGGCATGTTGTTCATCACATCGGGCGACCGCCAGAAGCAGACCCCGGCCCAGGCCTGGGATATGAATCTCGGTAAAGTTGTTCGACTGAATGATGACGGCTCAGTCCCAGCCGACAATCCGTGGCAGGAGCGGGGGGAATTGGCGAAGACCTTCTGGTCGACCGGCCATAGAAATCTCCTGGGCATCGACTTCGATGCAAGCGGCCAGCTCTGGACCCATGAGATGGGCCCCCGCCACGGCGATGAGATCAACCTCACCCTGCCGGGCGAAAACTATGGCTGGCCTGTCGTGTCATGGGGAGACAACTATTCCGGCG
>JBCBXA010000086.1:0-11956 GCA_039816825.1 Pseudomonadota bacterium
TCTGCACCGGCAGTCCGGTTGGATGAGGTGGTTCAAACTCCGCGTGCTCGTCCACCAGCTCATGCAATTTCTCGAGCATTGTCGCATCAAACGGTGCCACCTTCGGCGTCTCGCCCGTCTGATCAACATGGAGCGTGAGTGTTTCGCATGTAGCACGGAGTGTGCCGTCGCTTGTGTAAAGGCCCTGCCAGATCAGGAATTTCTTGGGTCCGGCCTCTCGCAGAACCGTCTGCACAAACACCTGCGCATCTGCCGCTACTTCGGCGATGTAGTCGATCTTCGTTGATGCCGTGTAGGTGGTATGTCCGGTGCGGTCTCGATAGCGGTCGCCCAGTCCGATGGGTTTCCAGAAATCCTCGGCGCCCTCCTCAAACAGCACCAGATAGTAGGCCATGTTGAGGTGCCCGTTATAGTCGATCCAGGTGGGATCCAGTCCCCGCGTTTGCGAGGCAAATCCTGCTATAGATCTGTCCGGGTTGTTCATGTGACGGATCTCCCATGCCGCTGCGACCTTAGGGTCAGGACCCATTAATCTGGTTGCATTGGTGGGAGTCAATTTGCCCAGTGGCGAGGAGCGAAGGCGATGGAAGTCTGTCGACGTTCAAGCCTTCGCAACAATGTCCACCGGTCAAAGTGATCCCGTCCGTTTGCAGTCTTTTCCTTGAGTATCTTGTCATATCAGACGCCAATCCAATCAGATGAGTGCGTCATGACCCTAGACACCCGGCGGTGCGCGGCAAAGTGTTTGTCATTGGTAAGGTTTCCAGCCTTGCCCAATCGCCCGTGGCGCTGCAAAACGTTGGTGGAGGAGTTGTTCATGGCACTTGCGGACATCCAGGCCCTATCCCGGAACGAAGATGGTATCCAGACCGCGATCGGCGTTCTGAAACAGCGCTTCGGCGATGCTTTGCAAACCGGCGAAGCCATTCGCGAACAACACGCCCATACTACCACCTACATTCGCGCCCAGCTTCCCGACGGCGTGCTTTTTGCGGCATCCACTGACGAGGTTGCCGACGCGGTGCAGATTTGCGCCCAGTACAAGGTGCCGATCATTCCCTTCGGCACCGGCACATCCCTAGAAGGGCATGTCAACGCGCCTGCCGGGGGCATATCCATTGATACGTCCCGCATGGATGCAGTTTTGGAAGTGAACCCGGAAGATCTGGATTGCGTTGTGCAGCCCGGTGTTACGCGCGAACAGCTCAACGAGCACATCCGGAATATGGGGCTGTTCTTTCCAGTTGATCCGGGCGCGAACGCCTCGCTGGGCGGCATGACGGCAACCCGTGCGTCCGGCACCAACGCCGTTCGCTACGGGACGATGAAGGACAATGTGATCTCGGTCGAAGCCGTGATGGCCGACGGCACTGTGATCAACACGGCATCACGGGCGCGCAAAAGCTCGGCGGGCTATGATCTGACACGGCTGATGGTGGGCAGCGAAGGCACGCTTGGTATCATCACAAAGATCACGCTGCGCCTTCATGGCATCCCTGAAAAGATTGGAGCGGGCATCTGTGGCTTCGAAACCGTGGATGGCGCCGTCGACGCAACGATCGCTGCCATCCAGATCGGCCTGCCCGTGGCTCGCATTGAGTTGGTGGACGAACTGAACATGCGTGCCATCAATGATTATTCCAATCTGGATTATCCTGTTCGCCCAACCCTGTTTTTGGAGTTTCACGGCACGGAAACCGGCGTCGCTGAACAGTTGGAGAATTTTGCGTCCATAGCCTCAGACTTTGGCGGGGAGGGGTTCCAGGCCGCCATCCACACTGAGGACCGCAACCGTCTCTGGCAGGCTCGGCATGACGCCTACTGGGCGGCGCTGAGGTTGCGTCCTGGCGCGCAGGGCATTTCCACCGACAGCTGCGTGCCGATCTCGCGGCTGGCCGAGTGCATCGCCGAGACCCGTGCAGATATCGAAAGCGAAGGTGTTCTGGCTCCGATCATCGGCCATGTGGGCGATGGCAATTTTCACGTCCTGTTGCTGCTGGACACTCAGAATGCCGAAGAAGTCGCAAAGGCCGAGCGGATCGTCGAGCGGCTGAATGAACGCACCATTGCGATGGGTGGCACCTGCACAGGCGAACACGGCATAGGGCAGGGCAAGCGTCGCTTCCTGACGATGGAACTGGGCGAAAGCGTTGCCGTCATGGCGGCCATCAAGAAGGCTCTCGACCCTGACAACATTATGAATCCCGGCAAGATTCTGCCGGTCAGCGCCGCCTGAGCCGTCGTGTGAGCTCGCCGCCTTGCCACATTTGCTCACTACAGATTACGTCTGACGTGAACGGCTTGGGAACTGATCCTTGCTTTGGCTAACCCGCATATTTCTTGTGCTTGCCAGCCTGCTGGCCTTGGCCTTTGCCAGCCTGTTTGTCGTGCCCTTGTTCTGGGATTGGTCGCAATATCGCGAACAATTTGAAGCTCAGGCCAGCGAACTTGTTGGCATGCCTGTCCGTGTGACCGGTGACACTGCGATCCGTATTCTGCCAACTCCCAAAGTCCGTTTCACGGACATTGAGATAGGCAAGCAGACCGGCGATGGGGGCGGCGCGCTTTCGGGCACCGTCGCGGGCTTTGAGATGGATATGGAATTGGCACCTCTTGCCACCGGCGAGGTTCGTATCTTTGACATGAAGGTCATCGAGCCTGACCTGCGCATGAGCTTGGCCGAGGACATGCGGTTTGAATTCCCGGCAGAAGTGGCGGATGACGCTGGCGGCGCATCCACTCGAGTGGTGTTCGAGAATGTTGAATTGACAGGCGGAAGCTTTGCGCTGAACGATCTGGCGTCCGGGCGCTCTTTCACTCTGACTGATATGAACGCGGTGCTGAACGCTCGAAGCATTCGCGGCCCTTGGCGTGCGGAAGGCACCAGCCGTGTTGAGATAAAGACTGGAGTGGAGGGCCGCCCGCCGTTCACTGAGAGTTTTGCTTTTGATCTGGGGACGGGCAGCGTGCAGGATGATGGCGGTTTCCGCACCCGGCTCAACGTGCTGCCTGAGAGTCAGCCGATTGAGCTGGAACTCCAGGGGGACACGCTGGTTGAAGATGGCTTGCCCAGCCTTGATGGCATCTTCAAGATCAGTCAGGCCCTAGAGGATGGAAGCCAGCGGCAGCCGGCCACCGGTTTCTTCGACTGGTGGGAGGCCGATGGCCAGTTTGCGCTTGCGCTGGATGCTATCTCATCAAATGATTTCGAACTCCGTCTGGCCGACCCTGAAGACCCCTACAAAATCTCTGGAACCGCGGAACTCGATTTTGCCGAGGCAGGCGGATTTGAAGTGGATGCCGTGGGTGAGCAGGTTGATCTCAAGCGCTTTGCAAACTTCCTGCCAGGCGCCACAGCCGTTACCCTGCCGGAGCGCCTGTTCGCCTTTCGCAGTTTCATTCGATCGCTGCCGCCGATCTCGCGCAGCGGCAGCGTGTCGCTTTCCCTGCCTGCCATGGTGATTGGTGGCGCCGCAGTTCGCGATCTGCAACTCGAAGCGCGGCCCGGAGGTGAAGCTTGGAACATTGCCCGCTTTGAGGCGACGATCCCCGGACGGACCAAAATCCGCGCTGCCGGGCGACTCAACACGGACACCGACTTTGGTTTTGCCGGCTCATTGATTGTTGCATCCAACCAGCCATCCGGCTTGGCCGCGCTGTTCACTGAAGATATCCATCCGGCTATCCGTTCCCTTGCCCGCGCCGGGCTTGCGGCAGAGGTTGACCTGACCCCAGAGAGCCAGCGTTTCGCGGACATGGAACTGGATCTTGATGGCGCGCTGCTCACCGGCACCCTCAGCCACAGTTTCCCGAAACCGGGAGAAGATGCTCGGGTGCTGGATGTCACACTTGGTGGCGGGGTGTTGGATCTGGACGCGGTCAATGCGCTGTCTGCGCTGATGAACGCCACCGACGATAATGCCGATGCACTCAACTTGAGAGCCGATATCGATCTTGACGGTCTTCAGGCGGGAACTCTGCAAACTGGAGCGATTGCGGGCGTGCTATCGATCCAGTCCCGCGACGGGACAGGCGAAGTCGATATTGAGAGCATCAACATTGAATCTGTTGCTGGGCTGGACGTGTCGGCGAGCGGTCGTGTCGATGCAGCCCGGCAGATCTACGATCTTATCGTGCGCTCACAAGGCGAAACGCTTTCTTCCGCCGTTGACCTGTTGACCACTCGCTTTGCGGCAGCACGACCGCTTGTTCAGCATTTGATCGACCGCCCGGCTTTGACCCAGGGATCGGACCTGACCCTTCGTCTGGTCACCACGGACGATACGCTGAGTGTGCGGGCCGACGGAAAATCCGGCGGCACGTCGGGCAGTTTCTCCATTCAGGGGCCGGCAGACATGACCGCGCGCACTTGGCGTGATGCAGAGCTGCGCATCTCCACGCGGCTGACACAGCCCCGTCCTTCCCGGCTGATGGCCCAGTTCAATGTGCCCGTTCCCGGGCTGTCCTTCGAGGACACACTTCGTATGGACGTTGATCTTTCCGGTTCCTTGGCTGCCGGGCTCAGGGGAGCGACCATTGTGCGCTCCAATGAAGACAGATTGAGTGCCGAGGGCGTGGTTTCACTGCCTTCCAACTACGACCCCGAGAAGCGGTTAGCAGCCCAGGCGCGGTTTGATCAGGAGGTCCAGGCTTCTGTCGGCGACGCCGCCCGTTGGTCGGCCTTGTTCGGGCGGGTCATTCCCAATCTGTTTGATGGATTGCCAGCCTCCCTTGAGGGGCGGGTTGTGCTGGCGGATGGCCGCGCTGATCTGCGGGATGCCAAAGGCGTTGTGGATGGCACCGGGTGGACCGGAGATCTGGTACTCGAAACCCGGGGCCGCCGTCCGGGCATCGGCGGGGACCTCCTGGTGCAGAGCCTGTCTCTTGAAGCGGTGTCGGAGTGGACGCTTGGTCAAGGCACTTTGCCCTCGAGCTTTGTTACGCGTCAGACCGAGCCGCTCGGGCCAAACACGCTCGACGGTTTGGATGCGGACATCAGGCTTGCCGCGAATTCAGTTTCCACGGGTTTTGGTGTGTCTCTTTCTGGTCTGCGCGCCGGTCTTCGCATTAGTGATGGAGCCGTGTCGTTCACCAATGCGGAGGCCCAGCTCGGCCAGGCGACCGTATCGGGCGATTTGTCGATCTCTCCAGGCGCTGAAGCCGCTGCCATTCAGGCGCAGGGCAATATTTCTGGTGCCTCGCTGAGCGAGATTGCACCCTGGGCGAGCGCGCTCGAAAGCATGGCCGACATCGGCTTTGATTTGCAGGGAACGGGAGCCAGCCCCGCCGAAATCGTCTCGCAACTGGCAGGGGGCGGGACCCTGGCATTGAAGGGCCTGACCATTTCGGACCTGGGTTCTGACATTTTGACCGGCGTGGTTGCGATATCTGACGAACAGGACGCTGCCCTCGAAACTGGCGAATTGGAAGCGCTGGTGGCTGAGCGTTTGCGGGGTGGTGCCATGGAGGTGCCTGAAGTCATCGTTCCGTTTTCGATTGCGGGGGGGCAGGTTCGAGCCAATGCCGTTCGCCTTGAAAGTGAGCAAGGCGTTCTCGCTTTGAATGCGGCACTTGATCTTGGTGCTGGAGCTCTCAGCATCGACGGTACGATGGAGTTGAATGCCGGCAGTGAAGCGGTTGCCGGTGCGCAACCCGAGATCGGGATCAGCTACAGCGGACCAATCGTTGCCCCGGAGCGCTCCATCAACGTTGGTGCTTTGGGAAGCTATCTCACCCTGCGTTCGTTTGAACGCGAACAGCGTCGCGTGGAGCTATTGCAGGTACGGATTCTGGAACGGCAGCGCCTCAGGCGTGAAGTGCGATATTACGAGACGGCCCGGCTTGCCGATGAAGCTGAGGCCGCTCAGGAAGCGCGGCTGAAACGCGAGGCTGAGGCGCAACGCCTGGCCCAGGAAGCGGCACGCGCGGCTGCCACGCCAGCTCCTGATGAGACTGTTGAAACTCTGCCCGACCCAGCGCCCAACCGAGCGCCCGTGCAGGCCACCGAATTGCAGCCTCTGCCGAGCCTCGATCTGGACCCGATTCTGGACACCGCCCCTGCGTCGGATGGGGAGCTTCCTCCGCTCGAAAACTTCGACGTGCAAACGCTTCCTGGACTGTTCACAAACCGGGCTGCCCAGTCGCCCGGTTTTGCGAACTAGGCGCCACCAGGTTCTGAGCCTTCAAGACCGTCCTGTGCCGCAGTGGCTGCTTGCAATGCATTGTAGCGCTGTTGCCACCAGGCCAGAACGGCGAGGCGCAGCTGGCTTGAGAGATTTTGGCCGTCGGCTCTTTCCGAGTCGATCTGAGCGATCAGACTGGCGACTGACATGTCGCGGGCCTTGGCCATCATTTTCAAAGACGCCCAATACTCATCTTCCATAGAGACAGACGTCGCATGACCACGAATAGTGATGGAGTGATTGCGCATGATGTTTGGTCGGGCTTGAGCAAGAATGGGAGCTGTGATGCGCAGGCTCTGGCCTGCTACTCCTTATCTTGCTCCAGTTTTCCCGCGTTCAAGCGGCGCTCTTCCAATTCGTTGCGCGCCTTAGCCGACATGATGTCGCGCTTCTTTACTCGGCTGGCCTGACGATTGGCCTCAGCAATGCGCTCTTTCTCGTCTTTTGCAGCCCGCTTACGGGCGCGGCGTAAGTTTATGATCTGCGCCAAGGCGCTTCACGGCTTCTTGCGGAATGCGTCGAGTGATACGACGTCCGCGCCGCCTTCAGAACCTTCAGCGTCTGCACTCTCATCGGCGTCAGCTGCAGTGTCTGAGCGATCGGGCTCTGGCAAACCGACGGGCTGGCTCGCCGGTTGATTGGAACGCAGCGGATGGACCGTCGCTTCGTCCACGGCGTCATCCTCGTCATCGACAGGTTCAATGCCCTCCCGCTCCACGTCGAACTCGAGACCAAACTGCACGCACGGGTCAAAGAAGCCTTTGATGGCTGCGTATGGCACGATCAGGCGCTCTGGAATGTCGGAGAAGGACAGGCCAACCTCAAATCCGTTTTCACTGACCTTGAGGTCCCAGAACTGGTGTTGAAGGACTATTGTCATCTCTTCGGGATATTGTTCCAGCATGCGAGGTGACAAACGTACGCCTGGGAACCGCGTGTCGAATGAGATGAAGAAATGATGTTCGCCCGGCAGCCCGGTTTGAACGACCTCTTGCAAAACCTTGCGAACGACGCCGCGCAGGGCTTCCTGGGTGAGAATGTCGTAGCGGATATGGTCTTCCGACATGGGCTTGGCCTCAATTGCCGCGCTTCCGATCTTCTGAACGAGTCGCGCCGTGATGGGCAGCATAGCGGTGCGTGGGCGCAATGGAAGGCTTTGATCTGTCGCAAGCACATCAATCTGCGGGCAAAACGAAAGTGGAGGCTTCTGTTGCCAGGTGCCTCCGAACCCCGCCTAGCAGTGCGAACCGCTAGGACTTGATGTGAAGCTGTCGCGCTGCCTTAGGCGGCGAGACGTGCTTCCGCGTAGTTGTCGTTTGCAACTATAAAAATGGCCCGATAACGGCGGATACCATTCCGAGCGAAAACACAGTCTTTACACCCTCGTCGATCCTATTTCGCCCCCGCCAAACGGCACCTCAGGGGGTGCGGTGCGGTTTGGTGGAGGCGCCGGGTACCGCCCCCGGGTCCGAATGGTTTATTGCACTGGCCATTTATCGCCATAGAGCCGAAGCTCACGATGAATATAGATGTGCGACCGGCTTCCATCAACCGGTACGCCGATCCGCCGTGCTGAGTTGTGATTTTCTAACGTAAGGCGATGCATCTGCTTGACCAAAGCCAATGCGTGACTAGGGTTTGGGCAGCCCGACGTCGGGTTGTGACTGTGCTTGCCAATGAGAGGAACACCCATGGCCGACCATCTTGATGCCGTCCGCAAATATGCTTCGGATGCGAGCGAAGAAACCGTTGGAAAGATTGAGAAACATTTGGGTATCGCCCTGCGGTCTCGGGATGGATCCCTCGTGTCCTGCTCCGATCAGTCCGAACTGGACCGTGTGCGTGAGAGCTGGTGCAAGAAAAAGCTCGGTGCCACTGACGATGCAGCCTGTGATGAAATCATCGGCAAGGTATGTGAGACCATGTCTGGAGACCGTGCGAAAAATCGCGTGGCCTTCTACTATCTGGTGGCCGATCACATGGGCAAGCTTGGCACCCTTTGATCCGCTGACAGATCAGACATGAACGATGCAGCCGGGCACCATGTGTCCGGCTTTTCTTTGGGCCCTGTCTTTGGGTCCTTTTTGAGTCGAGCGCTGATCACGCCGCGGCTCACACAGGGTTGAGCCCCTGTGGGCTCTCGTGATGAGCAAGTCATGGCGAAAGCTGATAGTACTCTGGCCAAAGATTGGAGACCAAAATGCAAAACACATTCAGCCGCCGTGACTTCTTGACCATGAGCGCAGTGGGAGCCGCAACACTGGCGACAACACCGCTCTGGATTACGCAGCCCGCCATGGCAGGCGCGCCGCGCGTGTTCACTGGGCTTGTGGCTGGAACCGGTGCCGGCGGTTTCGACGTCGTGGCCTACTTCACTGAAGGACAGCCTGTGGAAGGCTCGACCGACCACATAGCGGAGCATGATGGTGCGCAGTGGCGCTTTGCTTCCGCAGCAAACAAAGAACTCTTCATGGCCGATCCTACGCGATACGCCCCGCAGTATGGCGGGCACTGCGCTTATGCAGCCGCCAAAGGCTACGTTGCCAAGGGTGTTCCAGAGGCTTGGACCGTCCACGATGACAAACTCTATCTGAACTTCTCGCTCTCGGTGCGCGATCTGTGGTTGCAGGATGTGCCGGGCAACATTGAGAAGGGCGACGCCAACTGGCCGGGTCTTCTGGCCTAGGCAACCCAAAGGCTGTTGATCAGCCCATTGCTGTCTGAGACTCAACACAGGGAATCGGGGTAGGCGTTTCTCATGCGCCAATATCTCGATTTCCTGAAGCATGTGCTTGAACACGGCACGGATCGTGGTGACCGGACCGGGACGGGCACGCGTTCAGTCTTCGGACATCAGATGAGATTTGATCTCGGTGAAGGCTTTCCCATCGTCACGACGAAGAAGGTTCACTTGCGTTCGATCATCGTCGAACTGCTCTGGTTCCTGCGTGGCGACAGCAATATAGGCTACCTCAAGGATCACAACGTCACCATCTGGGACGAGTGGGCTGATGAAAACGGAGAACTGGGCCCGGTCTATGGTGTCCAGTGGCGCAGCTGGCCCAAGCCGGATGGTGGTCATATTGATCAGATCGCTCAACTGGTCGACGCGCTCAAAGCCAACCCCAATTCAAGGCGCCACATCGTGTCGGCCTGGAACCCGGCGCTTGTCGACGATATGGCGCTTCCGCCATGCCACACGCTTTTCCAGTTTTACGTGGCGGATGGAAAGTTGAGCTGTCAGCTTTATCAGCGTTCCGCGGACCTGTTTTTAGGGGTTCCGTTCAACATCGGT
This sequence comes from Pseudomonadota bacterium, assembly GCA_039816825.1. Classification (GTDB taxonomy): domain Bacteria; phylum Pseudomonadota; class Alphaproteobacteria; order Rhizobiales; family Rhizobiaceae; genus JBCBXA01. Next base: position 9,478 of record JBCBXA010000086.1, read on the forward strand.
TCATACGCACTCCTCACCATGATGCTGGCGCAGTGCTGCGATCTTGAGCCGGGGGACTTCGTTCACACGTTCGGCGATGCTCACATCTACCACAATCACTTCGAGCAGGTTCACGAGCAGCTTTCACGCGAGCCGCGCGCGCTGCCGGAAATGACGATCAATCCAGCCAAGACAGACCTGTTCAGTTTTGAACTGAGCGATTTCGATCTGGTTGGCTACGATCCCCACCCACGCATTTCGGCACCGGTGGCGGTGTGACGTCCCTCGAAGAAGCCCAGCGACTCTCAGAGCGAGTGTCACAGATCTACGCGCGAAACTGCTCCATCAGGCGTGACGATGACTGGTATATTCTGAAGTTGCAGGAGGAGGTCGGCGAGTTGGTGTCTGTTTACCTCCGGCAAACAGGCCGAGGCCGCGTAAAGGGCGCTGATTCGGTGGCAATGCAACAGCAGTTCAACGACGAGTTGGCTGATTGCATGGCTCAAATTTTGCTGATTGCTGAGCGGTTCGACGTCGACTTGTCTGAGGCCATGGCATCCAAATGGTTCAAATATCTTGATGACTGATCTTCCAACCATTTCCATAATTGCCGCCGTGGCGCGCAATGGCGTGATCGGCCACGAGGGCGATATGCCCTGGCACGTCCCCAGCGATCTCAAGCGGTTCAAGGCTCTGACCCTGGGCAAGCCGATGGTGATGGGCAGGAAGACTTTCGAGTCCATCGGCAGCGCTTTGCCGGGAAGAACATCGATCATCATCACTCGGCAGGAGGATTGGTCTCCAGCCAAGGCTGACGACAATGTGTGGCGCGCCGGCTCGCTTGAGCACGCCATTGAGATGGCAAAGGGGGCACCGGGCGGCGACACAGAGATCTGTGTGGTTGGCGGCGGCAATGTCTACGCCCAGGCGATGGGTCTGGCGGACGTTCTCCACATCACATGGGTTCAGGCGGAGCCGGAAGGGGACACGCACTTTCCCCAGATTGAGCAAGAGGTCTGGGAAGCGGCTTCCCGGGAGGCTGTCTCGGCAACCGAGCAGGACAGCGCTGATCTGGAGTATGTCACGTATCAAAGGCGATGAGGCGACAATCGCCATTAGTCGACCGCCCATTCCAGCCGCGACATTTTCGACCGACTGCAAAAACCGGCACTTCTGACGCCGTATTGATAAACCATCAGGCGTCGCTCTCGTTGAAAGCGGAGGGAGCGCTACCTATAAATCAGGCTGTTGAATTTTAGAAGGAAATCCGGCGAATGCCTTGGAGCAATCAGAATGGTGGTGGAACCGGCGGTTCCGGCGGCGGCGGCCCTTGGGGCGGCGGCGGTGGTTCAGGAGGCTCCGGTGGTGGAGGTCCCTGGGGCGGCGGCGGAAACGGCCGTGGCCCACAGCGTCCCGGTGGCGGTGGTGGCGGCAACCGGCCGCCCGATTTGGAAGATATTCTACGCCGTGGCTCCGAACGCCTGCGCAATTCCATCCCCGGTGGTGGCGGTGGTGAAGGCGGCGGCGGTGGCAACAGGCTGATGTTCGGTGCCGTCGCGCTGCTTCTGCTTGGCGGGTGGCTGTACAATTCCTTCTACACAGTCCAGCCCGACCAGTTGGCGGTGGAGTTGCGTTTTGGTGATCCAAAAGATGAGATCATCGGTCAGGGCCTGCAATTCCACTTCTGGCCGTTTGAAACCAAAGAGATCGTAACCACACAGGTGAACCAGGTGAACATTGGTTCGGTGCCCTCTCGCTCTGGTGCCAGTGGCCTGATGCTTTCCGGCGACCAGAACATCGTGGACGTTCAGTTCTCCGTTTTCTGGCAGATCAACAATCCCGGTGACTATCTGTTTGAGGTTTCCAATCCCGACGATGTGATCCGTCAGGTTTCTGAAAGCGCCATGCGCGAGATCGTGGGTCGCCGGCCAGCGCAGGACATCTTCCGCGACAACCGTACTGCGGTTGCGGAAGAGGTTCTGCAAACAGTGCGTCGCGTGGTCGAGAGCTACAATCTTGGCGTGGCGATTACCGGCGTGAACATTGAGGACGCGGCGCCTCCATCTGAAGTGGCTGACGCATTTGACGAAGTGCAGCGGGCTGAGCAGGACGAAGACCGTTTCCGCGAAGAAGCCAACCGTGACACCAACCGCATTCTGGGTGAAGCACGCGGTGAAGCGGCTCAGCTTCGCGAAGAGGCAGCTGCCTACAAGAACCGCGTCGTTCAAGAGGCCACCGGTGAAGCACAGCGCTTCCTTTCCGTTCTCGAAGAGTACCGCAAGGCACCTGAGGTGACCCGCAAACGCCTGTTCTTCGAAAGCATTGCGCCCGTTTTGGCCGACTCTCAAAAAGTGATCGTCGAGCAGAGCGCCGATGGTCAGCCAGGGTCTGGCGTGGTGCCATATCTGCCACTTCCGGCCATTGAAGGCGAACGCCAGCGCCGCGCTTCGCAGAACGCCAACACAGGGAACACAAACTGATGAGCAATCGCATGACTGCC
>JBCBXA010000087.1:0-11799 GCA_039816825.1 Pseudomonadota bacterium
CCATCTCAGCGTTGCGAAGCGTAGAGTTTGGATCCGCCGTCGAGCAATCAACGCTGAGATGGCGCAGAAGCGGGGTTGTCACTATGTCGATGCCCCCCTCGGTCGGACGCCGAAAGAAGCCTGGGCGGGAACGCTGGACACGATGGTTGGCGCTGAGCCGGCGGTGTTCGAGCGCATCAAGCCGCTACTTTATGTATGGGCCGGCAAAGTCGTGCACATCGGTGGCGTGGGGGACGGCCACAAGATGAAGCTGCTGAACAACTTCCTGTCCCTCGGCTATGGTGCGCTCTACTCGGAAGCTCTTACGCTCGCGTCCAAAGTTGGAATCTCCCCCCAGACCTTTGACAGCGTCATACGCGGAAGCCGGATGGATTGTGGTTTCTACCATACCTTCATGGGACACACCATTGACGGCGATCCTGAAAGCCACAAGTTCACCCTCGTCAACGCATTGAAAGATCTTACATATTTGGAAGCCATGGCCGATGCGACAGGAATGGTGAACCCCATTGGCAATGCCGCTAAGAACACATTCGCCGCCGCCGTGGCATCGGGTGCCAATGGCCCTGAGGATTATGTGCCTCATCTCCCGCAACATATCGGAAGGCTCAACGCCACCGATGTCCCTGTCTCCAGGAAGAAAGGGTGACGGATGGCCAAGCGGGGCTATTTCGCCATCGGTGCTGAAGGCATTTCGAAGCCAATGAATTTCGGCAATCTGGCCCGTTCGGCCTACGGGTTTGGAGCGAGCTTTGTCTTCACCGTTGCCCAGTCACGACGCATAGGGCGCCCAGAGTCGGACACCAGTTCCAGCAAGGATCACCTGCCCTGGTACAGTTTCGAGAGCGCTGACGACATGCGGCTGCCGGACGATTGTACATTGGTCGGTGTTGAGCTCACCCATGATGCCGTTGACCTGCCCAGCTTCCGCCATCCCACACGCGCGGCCTATGTGCTCGGTCCGGAGGGCGGATCTCTGTCTCCAGCAATGCTGGATCGATGCTCCCACGTGGTGAAGATCCCCACAAGCTTCTGCATCAACGTCGCCATGGCGGGTGCCATTGTCATGTACGACCGCGTGGCGACCATGCACGGCTTTGCTGAGCGGCCCGTGATGCCCGGCGGTCCAAAGGAGCTTGCCAAAGAGCATCTCCACGGTAAGCCGATCTACATCGGTGGTACGCGCTTTCAGTGGCAGGGCGAGCGGGAAGAGCCTGGTCGAAACTAGGATCCTGACCCTAGGCAGCTCGATCAGTCGTCGATGCGGTCAATGTCCGGCATGGTTTCCAGAACTGTCCGCAGGCGATTGAACGCCAAACGAATACGGGACTTCACCGTGCCAAGCGGCAACCCTGTCTCCTTCGCCACCTGACTGTGGGAGAGGCCGGTGAAGAATGCCAGCTTGATCAACTTCACCTGATCTTCGGGCAGGCCCAGCAGCGCTTCCCGCACCCGCGCCTCGCGCGTCACCGCGTCTAGGCCCACGTCGGCATGTTCCGGTTCGCTGGGAAGCAGCATTGGGTCATGCGGATCCAGCTGCGCAGTCTTCTGACGACGCACCGCGTCGATGCGCCGGTTTCGTGCGATCCTGAATATCCAGGTCGGTAGCGATGATTTCGCAGGATCGAACATGTGCGCCTTGTTCCAAAGCGTCACCATGATCTCCTGCGTCATCTCCTCTGCGCTGCCATTGTCGAGGTTGAGACGCTGCAGGTAAGCGTTCACGCGCGGCGCGAAATGGTGAAACAACTCGGCAAAGGCCTGCTTGTCGCGATCTTCCGCCACTCTCCGCGCAAGATGAGCGAATCGAGCCTTCTGTGAATCAGCTTCATTCAAAGGGCTTGGAGCGGCCTCGGCCATTGGGGTCAGTTTTTGCGCCGTTTGGCCTGGCTCTTTTTCACGCAGAATGTCCGCAGCGGCCAACTCACCACTTGGCGCGCGTTCGGCATCTATGGTCCTTTTGGCAGAGCTGCCATCCATGGTCGCACTTGCTCCCTGTTAGACTCGCTGTGAGCCTGTGGCACCGGCAGGTTTTCCGCCGCTGGGTAGTCAATCTCTTACGACTTGATCAATTATGGCATAAATACAGGGGTAATAGATAGAGCCGAAGCGCTTCTTTTTCGGGCAGCACTTCACGATGTGAATGTGGCGTCAAATTGGAGCCAAGTTTCAATGTTTCCTGAGCGCGCCCTGTCCGACGCCTCGCAAGGTTGTGTGATCGCAAACAGTGGCAATTCGTCGGATTTTAAGACAAGTTTAAGGGCTTGTAAGGATAGATTAACGAACGAGCTTGTGCCGGAGCGATCTTCGTCCGACCGGCAGCATGGCTAGACGAAGCGACAATCATGGGCAGTTTGATGAGCAAGACACGGATTATCAGCACTTTGGTGGGCGCCGCGGTGGTAGCGACAGGCATGGTCGGTGCGGCCCACGCCCAGGCGACGCAGTTCAAGCAGCATAAGGACTGGGGTGCCTATTCCTATCAGGCCAACGGCACCAAGAACTGCTTTGTGCTGTCCAAGCCAACGGCCAAGCGCCCGGCGGACCGTGACCACGGTGATGTGTATTTCATGGTGGCCAAGAAGGCAGACGGATCAGGCTTTGAGCCCCAGTTCCGAGCCGGTTACTCCTTTGCAGAGAACTCCGAAGTGAAGGTCAATGTGGACGGCAAGGCTTTCACCATGTTCACCCAGGGCGATGGCGCGTGGCTGCGCAACAAGGCGGAGGAGCCTACGCTGGTCCAAGCCATGCGTGCTGGCCGTGCCATGAAGGTGGAAGCCACGTCCCGTCGCGGCACCAACACCAGCTATGACTATTCCCTGTCCGGGGTGACAGCCGCGCTCGGGGATGCAACAGCCTGCCCGTAAGCCTCTCAGCGGCACTCTGAATTCACTGCGCGCCCGGTTCCTGCCGGGCGTTTTGCGTTGGAGTGGCGAGCTGGCCAACGGGTTGCATTTGTCGGCCAGCGCACAAACCTGTATGCAGCTGAGATCACATTCCGGATGAACCCATGTCCACCATGCAAACTTCTGTTGAAGCGCCTGTTGCTGCACGCCTTGATCTCACAGATGCCGAGGTCCGCGCTGATCTGAGCGCTCGCCAAGCAGCCGAGAAGCCACATCTGGTTGGCATGACGCGTGAGCAGTTGGGTGAGGCGCTGCAATCCATCGGCGTTGCGCCAAAGCAAATCCGGATGCGGGTCGCCCAGCTCTGGCACTGGCTCTACATCCGCGGTGTCGATGATTTTTCGGCCATGACCAACGTATCTAAAGACCTGCGCGCCAAGCTCGATGGGGCTTTCACCATTGCGCGCCCGCAGATTGTCACAGAGCAGATCTCTGAAGACGGCACACGCAAATGGTTGCTGCGCTTCCCGGCGCGGGGGGCGGGCAAGCCCGTGGATGTCGAGACCGTTTACATCCCGGAGGAAGGGCGCGGCACGCTGTGCATTTCTTCGCAGGTCGGATGCACGCTCACATGCACCTTCTGCCACACGGGCACTCAAAAGATGGTGCGCAACCTGTTTCCCGATGAGATTGTCGGTCAGCTTATGGTTGCACGCGAGCGGTTGGGCGATTTCCCCGACCGTGACGCGCCGATGGGCGCTGTCATCCCGGAGAGCGGGCGCCGTGTTTCCAACATTGTGATGATGGGCATGGGCGAGCCGCTCTACAATTTCGAGCATGTGAAGAGCGCGCTTTTGGTAGCGTCGGATGGCGAGGGCCTGAGTCTTTCCAAGCGCCGCATCACCCTGTCCACCTCCGGAGTCGTGCCGGCCATTTATCGGACAGGCGAAGAGATCGGCTGCATGCTTGCCATATCTCTGCATGCTGTGAACGATGAACTGCGCGATGTGCTGGTGCCCATCAATAAGAAGTATCCGCTGAACGAACTGATGCAGGCCTGTCGCGACTATCCCGGTCTGTCCAATGCCCGCCGCATCACCTTCGAATACGTGATGCTCAAAGGCGTCAATGACAGTCTGGAAGATGCACGTGATCTGGTGAAGCTGCTCAAGGGTATCCCGGCAAAGATCAACCTCATTCCGTTCAACCCGTGGCCAGGCTCAGGCTATGAGCGTTCTGAGTGGGAACAGATCGAGACCTTTGCAGATTTCGTCAATGCCGCCGGATATGCAAGCCCCATCCGAACCCCCCGTGGTGAGGACATTATGGCGGCTTGCGGCCAATTGAAGAGTGAGAGCGAGCGGCTCAAGAAGCGCGAACGCGAGGCTCTTGAGGCGGCTGAGTAACAACAGACTTAATCTGCAATTAACGCTCATTGCCAGAACTGCGAGGCGAATTTTCGTCGGTAGGAACATCTTCAACTGTTCGACGTAAACTGTCTGCTGATCAACGGCGGCAGGACGCAGATGACCACCCGAATATTGTATTTTCTCATCAGCACTTTCTGTGGCGCGGTGACGCTGGCTTGCATGATGGTTCTTATCCCTCACGCGCTCTGGTTGGATGCCGGAGAGAGCAGCGCCAGCTTCGGGAACGCTTTGCGTTCGGCCATGTCCATCATGTTCACATTCGGCTTCCCCGTCTGGCTGATGATCGTTTTGACAGCCGATAAGCGCGGAGCCATGTCGAGAAGGGGTGGTATCGTCTTCGGCAGCCTCGCAGGTCTGGTCGCCTGGTCCATCAAGTTCTCCGCCGACCCCAGCCTGCTTTGGCTGGCCGCTTTCTTCCTTGTCAGCGGCGGGCTTGGTGGCATGCTCTATGCCGGCCTTGAGATGACCAGCTTTGAAGAGCGCGATGCCGAGCGCCGCGAGAAATGGCTCAACGCTCCGCAAGTATCTTGACGGCAAACGCTCCAAATACCGTCGCAAACAGATAGTCTATCCCGCGCGCCACGCGGCGGTTTCGCTTGAGGGCGTCCGCCATCTTGTCGGCTGCCAGTATCATCGGCACCACCATGGGGATGGCGATCACCAGAAAGAAGACGCCCAGAAACGCCAGTTTGCCAGCAGCGTTCGGGTCGGTTGAGCTGATGAAGAGCGGCAGGAACGACACGAAGAACAGAACGATCTTCGGGTTCATGAGATTGATGCCAATCCCCGTCAGATAGTGCCGACGCAGGCTCATGGGCTTCGCTGGCTCGCCGGTTTGCATGTTCAGCGCTGAGCCATGCCGGATGGCCTGATAACCCAGAAACAGAAGATAACCGGCACCGGCAAACTTCACGATCATAAAGGCTGTCGGTGAGGCGGCCAGGATTGCCGACAGGCCCACGGCGGCCAGAAGGGTGTGAAACAGAACACCTGTGGAGGCGCCCAGCATACACATCATGCCTGCTGCCCGTCCGTGGGTGATCGCCCGGGACAGGAACAGTGTCATGTCAGGCCCGGGCGTGATGGTCAGCATGATCGCGGCTGCGGTGAACTGTAGAAGCGTGGCGGTGTCGGGCAAGAAGGTCATGGCCTAGCTTTGGCCGATTGCAACACTTCGGTCCATCCGAAACTCGCGACCGGCTCTGTGTGGTGCAATCCGCATGACAGCCGGTGTCGACGACGCTAAGGGGCGGCATGACCCCATGGCCTGCCCAACTTCTACCCGGAACGCCCCCCCATACTTTCTGGGCGTGGCTGGCCTGGCGCATGGCTGCATTGAGCGTGGTCTTGCTCGTGATCTTCCGTTGGTTCCCGCAAATCGACATCGGCATCAGCCAAGCCTTCTACGATCCGTCCCTGTGCACCGAAGCGACCGGTTGGTGCGCGCCATTCTTTGGTGAGCATGACCCTTTCCTGAGAGTGTTTCAGGAAAGCGGCGTCTTCCTTCAGCGTGCAGTGGGCCTTTTGATGCTGGTGCTTGGGGCAAGGTATACTTGGAAGCTGCGCTTCAGCCTGTCCCGCATCCGGCAACACCCAACGGTTCGCCTCTTCTGTGCTGCAGCCTTGTCGCTATTCCTCGGTCCGATCCTTCTGGTCAACTGGATCCTGAAGGCTTTCTGGGGTCGTCCACGGCCTCGGGCAACCGATCTCTTCATGGGCGAGCAGCCCTTCATACTGCCTGGGACCTATAGCGACTATTGTCTGTCCAACTGCTCATTTGTATCCGGTGAGGCGTCGGGGGCATTCTGGTTCCTCGCTTTGCTTCCGCTCCTGGCCCGGTTTGCCCATCGGGATGTTGCCTGGGCCGGTGGCGCGCTGCTTCTGGTTTACGTGAGCGCGATTGCCTTCAACCGCGTGGTCTTTGGCGCCCACTATTTCAGCGATGCTGTGATGGCGGCGACCTTCACACTGCTGATAACGGCGCTTTGCCACTGGTGGTTGTCGCCGCGTCCTGTCGGCCAGTAATGGGCGCACATCGACGGCTCTACACATCTTGTGCGTCAAACGCTTTTCCGTAATGTGCGCCGCAGCTTAACCCATCCGGGCTGCGCCCATCTGATCTGACGGAACACCATGGCTGCCTACACCAAGAACGACATCAACAAGGTCGTGCTCGCCTATTCAGGCGGCCTCGACACCTCCATCATCCTCAAATGGCTTCAGACCGAATATGAGGCCGAAGTGGTGACCTTCACCGCTGATCTTGGCCAGGGTGAAGAACTGGAACCAGCCCGCTCCAAGGCCGAGATGCTCGGCATCAAGGAGATCTACATCGATGATCTCCGTGAGGAGTTCGTACGAGACTTTGTCTTCCCCATGTTCCGCGCCAATGCGGCCTATGAAGGCGTCTATCTTCTGGGCACATCCATCGCCCGGCCATTGATCTCAAAGCGTCTCATTGAGATCGCAAAGGAAACCGGAGCGGACGCCATCGCCCACGGCGCCACCGGCAAGGGCAACGATCAGGTTCGCTTTGAGCTCGCCGCCTACGCTTTGAACCCCGACATCAAAATCATTGCCCCGTGGCGCGACTGGGCATTCAAGTCCCGAACCGACCTGCTGGAGTTCGCCCGGGAAAATCAGATCCCCGTGCCCCATGATAAGCAGGGCGAGGCTCCGTTTTCGGTAGACGCCAACCTGCTGCACTCCTCCTCAGAGGGCAAAGTGCTCGAAGATCCGTGGGAGAGCGCTCCTGAATATGTGCACCGGCGCACCGTCTCTCCAATGGACGCGCCTGACGCGGTTACACGCATCGAGATCGAGTTTGAGAGAGGTGACGCCGTCGCAATCGATGGCCAGCGCATGGCACCCCACGAGTTGCTGGCGAAGCTGAATGATCTTGGCCGTGACAACGGCATCGGGCGTCTGGACCTCGTCGAGAACCGTTTCGTGGGCATGAAGTCCCGCGGCATTTACGAGACGCCGGGTGGCACCATTCTGTTGCCGGCCCATCGCGCGATGGAGAGCATCACGCTGGATCGCGGCGCAGCGCACCTCAAAGACGAACTCATGCCGCGCTATGCGGAGCTGATCTATAACGGCTTCTGGTTCTCGCCAGAGCGCGACATGCTGCAGGCGGCGATCGACAAAAGTCAGGAGCACGTTGAGGGCAAGGTCCGCCTAGCGCTCTACAAGGGCAATGTCATGGTCGAGGGACGTGAAAGCGACAAGTCGCTCTACTCCGAGGAACTCGTGACCTTTGAGGACGATCAGGGCGCCTATGATCAGGCCGATGCGGCCGGCTTCATCAAGCTCAATGCACTTCGTCTGCGCACGCTTCGCAAGCGCAACAGCTGAGGCCTGCATTTGGCTGATGACAGCACCCAGAAGGTGGATCTCGCGGCGCGTCGCCGAAAAGAGGATGCTCGCCGCCTGAAGGATCGTTCGGAGGCCAATAAACCAGCCGACACGGCGGTCATCTCCGCTGCCAACCAAAGGTCACGCCGTGCGCGAATGAACCGCTTCATGGCCTTTGGTGCGCTCATTGCATTCGTTGCAGCAGGCTTTGCCGCCTGGCTGGTGGCGACGCGGGATGAGGGGCCAGTCGTTCTGACCGTGGGAGCAGGTCCCCGTGGGACTGATTCCTACCAGCTGATGCGCGACATCTCTGAAGTGGTGAAGCGTCACGGAGAGGGCGTCGAACTCCGCGTGCTGGCGACGGGTGGTTCGTCACAGAACGTTCAGCTTCTCAACACCAACACGATTGATCTCGCGACGATCGGCGCGAGCACTCCTGTTGTCAGCGATGTGCGTCTGGTCAGTCACCTCTTCTCGGATCACTTCATCATCATAGCGCGATCGGGCTCCGGTATTCGCAACTTCCGCGATATTGAGAACCGCGTGATCGCTTTGCCGCCGGACGGCACCGATGGCCTGCTGAGTTTCTGGATGGTTGCGGATCATTACGACCTCCCCAGTCAGACGCTCAACTTCTTGTCCATGCCGTTTCGCGATGCCCACGCGGCGCTTCTGGCCGGGGAGGTGGATGTGGTGTTCCGCCTTTCTTCTCTTCGTGACCAGGAGTTGCTGCGCCTGTTCGAAGATGCGGAGTTGACCGGTAAGCCCTTGGAAGTTTTGCCCATTGACCAGTCAGAAGCCATTGCGCTGAAGCGGCCCGCTTTGGTGACCGAGACGGTGCCCCGCGGCGCGTTCACAGGCGCTTTTCCCGCCCCACGAGCAGACATTGCAACGCCAACCATCCGCCGCAATCTGGTCTCCCGGGAAGATGTGGACGATGATGCGATTGCTGAACTCACCCGCGTTCTGTTCGAACACCGCCTTGATCTGGTGACGCGTGATGCGTTGGCAGGGAGCATTGAACAACCGGACGCGGCGGTGGGCCTGACGGTGCCGCTCCATGCCGGTGCCGAGCGCTTCTTCAGCCGCAATGAGCCCACTTACCTGCAGGAAAATGCCGAGCCGCTGGCTTTGGGAGTTACGCTGACGGCGATGATCATATCGACCCTGCTTGCGCTTCGTTCACGGCTCGCAGCGGGGCAAAAGAACCGAGCCGACCGCTACAATTACCAGCTCCTCGACATAGCCGAGCGGGGACACAAAGCGACAAGTGTCGAAGAATTGGCCGAGCTGCAGACTGAGTTGAACTCTGTCCTGCAAACTGTGGTTGTGGCGCTGGATACTGATGAAGTGACCGATGAGGGCTTCCAGTCCTTCTCGCTTTTGTGGGAGAGCGTGCGCCGACAGCTGAGCGAGTACCGCACCGAGCTGAACGCCTGAGGTCACGACGCATCATTGATGGGGTCCTGGACCGTAGCGCGGCGCGCCCCGTCTTGAAGCCTCGCGGGTGCCATGATATGCGCCCCGAAAAGGCGATGAAACTGGTCCCAGCGGTCCGGTCGCCCATATCGATCATAGCCCCATATCGGTCATAGCAAAGACGACCCAACCCACTCCGCGATGCACAGCATTGCGAGAAACGAGCCCCTCATGTCCGCCAGCCTGCGCAATATCGCCATCATCGCCCACGTTGACCACGGCAAGACCACACTCATCGACGTCCTTCTGAAGAAATCCGGGACGTTCCGCGAAAACGAACGTGTCGAAGAGCGGGCCATGGATTCCAACGACCAGGAGCGTGAGCGCGGCATCACCATTCTGGCCAAGGTCACGGCGCTGGAGCATCAGGGCACACGCATCAACATTGTCGATACACCCGGCCACGCCGACTTTGGCGGCGAAGTGGAGCGTATTCTCCACATGGTGGACGGTGTTGTGCTGCTGGTGGATGCCGCCGAAGGCCCCATGCCGCAAACCAAGTTCGTTCTGTCGAAAGCCCTCGGCCTGGGCCTTCGCCCGATCGTGGTGGTCAACAAGATCGACAAGGCCGAAAGCCGCCCGGACGAAGTGCTGGACGAGGTGTTCGATCTCTTTGCGGCGCTTGATGCGGATGAACACCAGCTCGACTTCCCGGTGCTCTACGGGTCTGCCAAGCAGGAGTGGATGGCGGATGATCCGTCCGGCCCACAGGACGGAATGGATCTGCTCTTCCAGCTGATCAAAGATCATGTTCCGGAGCCGAAGACCGAAGATGGCCCGTTCAAGCTGCTGGCCACCACCATTGCATCGGACAACTTCCTGGGCCGCATTCTGACCGGTCGCGTCCATTCCGGTTCCGTGGTGCCCAACCAGCCCATCAAGGCCCTGTCGCGGGACGGAAAACAGATCGAAACCGGCCGCGTCTCCAAGGTGCTGGCGTTCCGTGGCCTCGAGCGCGTGCCTGTTGAGAAGGCCGAAGCCGGCGACATCATCTCGATTGCCGGTATGCAGACGGCCACAGTCGCTGACACTCTCTGCGACGCGACTGTGAGCGAGCCGCTCGCAGCCCAGCCCATCGATCCGCCCACCATCTCCATGACCTTCATGGTCAATGACAGCCCGCTGTCTGGAACGGAAGGCAAGAAGGTGCAGAGCCGCGTGATCCGCGAGCGCCTGATGGCTGAGGCCGAGGGCAATGTCGCGCTCCAGGTGTCTGAAGGCGCGACCAAGGACGCCTTTGAGGTCGCCGGCCGCGGCGAACTTCAGCTGTCGGTGCTCATCGAAACCATGCGCCGCGAAGGCTTCGAGCTCGGCGTTTCGCGTCCGAAAGTCGTGTTCCAGACCGGTGACAATGGCGAGCGCCTCGAGCCCATCGAAGAAGTGACCATCGATGTGGACGAAGAGTATTCCGGCGCGGTGGTGCAAAAGCTCTCCGAGCGCAAGGGCAATCTGGCAGAGATGCGCCCATCCGGCGGTGGCAAGCAGCGTCTCGTGCTGCACGTCCCGACTCGTGGCCTGATCGGCTATCTCGGCGAGTTCCTCACCGACACTCGTGGCTCCGGCATCATGAACCGCACATTCCATGGCTATGAACCTCACCGCGGCGAGATCACAGGTCGCCACACCGGCGTGCTGATTTCCAATGGTGACGGCGAGGCGGTGGCTTATGCCCTCTTCAATCTGGAAGACCGTGGACCGATGATGATCGACGCGCAAACCAAGGTCTATCGCGGCATGATCGTCGGTGAGCACACGCGCGGCAACGATCTCGAAGTGAATGTTCTTAAGGGCAAACAGCTCACCAACATTCGCTCAGCCGGTAAGGACGACGCCGTGCGCCTGACCACGCCCCTGAAAATGACGCTGGAAAAAGCGCTGGCCTATATCGCTGACGATGAACTGGTGGAAGTGACGCCTGAGAACATTCGCCTGCGAAAAATCCATCTCGACCCCAACGACCGCAAACGCGCGGCCAAGCAGGCGGCGTAGCGATGGCCCCCAAGCCGGGCAGAACCCGACTTGTCATGGAACTGGGGATGGGAACTGACATAACCGGTTCCGACTACACCAAGGCCGCCTGTCGCGCCGTGTTCAACGCCCTGCGCCAGAACTCGCTGGCCCTCGCACCCGCCTTCGGCAAGTCGCGGGACGACATGCACTGCGAGATCGTGATCGGCGTGCAGAGGCCAGATGCGGTCCGCACCGATGAAGTGGCCGCCATATTGCCCTACGGCACCCGCGAAGTGCGCTTGGAGAAAGGCGGTCTCGACACGCCCCGCGAGGGCCCGGACGGAGAGCCGACGGGTTTCACAATTCTCGCCAACGCTGCGATCCTCGTGCGTCTCGATCTCACGCAGGATGATCTGGACCGGCTGGAGCAGGCGAAATGAGCCAGCTCAAACGCATCATCCTGGAAATGGGCACTGGCAACGACCTCTACGGGGGTGACTACACCAAAGCTGCCTGCCGCGCCGTGCAGGACGCCATCCATCACTCGTCCCTCACCATGTTCCGAGCGTTGGACCTCGACCCGACGCGCATGCGGATCGATCTCACCATCGCCGCGCAGGAGCCGGAGCTTGTGGACTGCGATGCGGTGGCGAAGGAACTGCCCTACGGCACTGTGACGGCGAAGGCCGTCCATGGCGGCCTGAACATCGATGATGTAGAAGTCGAAGGCCAGCCGC
>JBCBXA010000088.1:0-11693 GCA_039816825.1 Pseudomonadota bacterium
GCCGCCATGGTCGACGGCTCATCGCGGTTGCAGGTGATCCGCAACATTGTGCTCCCCATGGCCGCGCCAGGCCTGCTCACGAGCGGCATCTTCTGCTTCATCATCGCATGGAACGAGTTCCTGTTTGCGCTGATCCTGACCAACAAGGATGCGGTGACGCTGCCCATCGGGCTGGCGCTCTTCAAAGGCGAAGAGGGCGACCTTTGGAACCTGCTGTCGGCTGCCGGCATCATCATCATGGCGCCCATGTTCGTGCTGGCCCTGATGATCCGCAAATATTTCGTACAAGGCATGACCATGGGAGCGGTTCGCTAGAATGGCTGACATCAGACTGAAAAACGTGTCCAAGCGCTGGGGCGACTTCGTCGGCGTCGACAATCAATCGCTCGACATCCACGACCGCGAGTTTCTCGTTCTGTTGGGGCCTTCAGGCTGCGGCAAAACCACGACCATGCGCATGATCGCAGGACTGGAAGACCCGACCGACGGCGAAATCTGGATCGGCGACAGAAAGGTCAATGACGACCTGCCGAAGGACCGGGACGTGGCCATGGTCTTCCAGAATTACGGCCTTTACCCGCACATGACGATTTTCGACAACATTGCCTATCCGCTCCGAGTGCGGGGCGTTGAAAGGTCAGAAATCGCCCCCCGCGTGGAGAAGGCCGCCGAGCAGGTTGAACTGACGCAGTTCCTCGACCGCAAGCCAAAGGCACTGTCGGGCGGACAGAGGCAAAGGGTGGCTTTGGCCCGCGCCATCGTGCGGACGCCCAAAGTGTTCCTGATGGACGAGCCGCTGTCCAACTTGGATGCCAAACTGCGCGTGACCATGCGCGCTGAGTTGAAACATCTGTCGCGCGCGCTGCAGATCACCACCGTCTATGTGACCCATGATCAGATCGAAGCCATGACTTTGGCCGATCGTGTGGCGGTGATGCGCCACGGCGTCATCCAGCAACTCGGAACACCCGATGAGATCTACAACGACCCGGCCAATCTGTTTGTGGCGGGTTTCATAGGCTCGCCAGCCATGAACCTCATCAATGGTTCTGTTCAGGACGGTACCTTTGTGACCACCGGCGGCACCAGGCTTGTGAAAGTGCAGTCACCCAATCGCGATGCAGCCATTCTTGGCGTGCGCGCTGACGATATGCAGGTGCATGAAGCGGGCCAAGGCGATATCGACGTGCGCATTTATGCCTTTGAGAACACGGGCGAGAGCACATTGCTCACGGTGCAATGGGGCAAGCAGCGCGTCATCGCGCGCGGTGACCGGCACCTGCGCAAAGAGCAGGATGAAACCGTTGGCATCAGCCTGAACCCCGAGCACCTCTATCTCTTCGATCCCGAAAGCGGAAATCGGATCAGGACCTGACGAGATGGCTTCCACACGGATCACTGCCAATGATGTGGCCAAGGCGGCGGGAGTCAGCCAGCCAACGGTGAGCCGTGTTTTCAACCGCTCGAAATCGGTTGATCCCGAGAAAGCCGAGCGGGTGCACGCAGTGGCTCGCGAATTGGGCTATGTGCCAAACCTCGTCGCAAGATCTCTCAACTCCGGGCACTCCTTCCGTATCGGCATTGTTCTGGCCTATTTGAAGAACGGATTTTACGGCGAGGCCCTTCAGCAATTGTCGAAGGCACTGAACGCACGCGGATACTCTGTGACGGTCTATTTTGCCGGCAATCAGTCGAGTGAAATCGAAGCCATGGTGGACGATCTGATCGCCGACCGGGTCGACGGGATTATTCTTGCCAGCGTCAGCCTGTCCAATGAGCTGGTGACCTACGTACGCAAGTCAGGAATTCCCTGCATCCTCTTCAATCGCGGACAGGCAGCTTCGGACACGTCGATGGTGACAGCCACAAATTTCGACGGCGCGAAGGCGGCGACCGACTTTCTGATTGCAGCCGGTCACCGGCGGATAGCTCATCTGGCCGGATGGCGCGAAGCCCTGAACGGTGTCGAGCGGCGCGAGGGATTTCTTGCATCCATGGCCCATGCCGATCTCGAACCAGTCGCCGCGATTGACTGTCATTTCAGGCGCAATGTTGCCATGGAGGAGACGCGCAAACTGTTCGCCCAACCCGATCCGCCGGATGCGCTGTTTGTCGCCAACGACCATATGGCGTTCGGCGTACTGGAGGTGTTGCGCGAAGAACTGAAGTTGCGCGTTCCCGACGACGTCTCGGTGATCGGCTATGACGATGCGCCTATGGCCGCGTGGAGGACATTCGATCTGACCACCGTCAGACAACCGCTGGCTGAGATGATCAACGCCACAATCACTGTTCTGATCGACGAGATTACAAGCGAAGGCCGGACGGCAAAGAAGGTGAGCATCCCAGGGGAACTGGTGGTGCGGGGCACGGCGCGGCTGCCACGCGGGCAGCGGCGCACCGACGTGAAGTTGACCGACATCTTGCCAAACTGATTTGGAGAAGACCGGACATGACGCTGACAACGCAAACCGAGGCCGACGCGCGGCACGTTCGACGCAGTGACTACACATCCTGCACAGTCGCCTTCATCGACTGCAAAAAGCCGGGGTCACACCTCAAGCAGAATTACTCCATCATCGGGCCCGGCGTAACGTCGTCGTCGGAGCAGGTAATCAACCTTCCGGAAGCCCACGGCTTCAACATTGGCGCAGCCGCCATGCCGCCGGGGATAACCAACAATCTGCATATCCATTTCACCGCCGAAGTTTTCATGGTTTTTGACGGGGAGTACACCTTCCGCTGGGGGCCCAATGGCGAGAACGAGCTGGTGGGTCGACCCGGCGACATTCTGTCGGTGCCAACGTGGATTTTCCGTGGCTTCACCAACACCGGCAAAGGCGATGGCTGGCTTTTTACCACCCTTGGCGGGGACAATACGGGCGGTGTGATCTTCCATCCGGACATACTCCGGGAAGCCGCTGACTACGGACTTTACCTGTCGCGGGATAGCCAGTTGATCGACACCTCCAAAGGTGACGCTGTTCCTAAAGAGCATAGCCGCATGATGCCGATGGCCGATGAAGACGTGGCGAAACTGCAAGACTATTCGGCCAGCGAGATGGCAGAGCATGTGGTCAACACAAGCGAGCGCGACTTCAGACCGGCTTTCATCGATCAGAAACTGGACGGGTGCGGCGCCGAAATCGCGCCCGTGATCGGCTTTGGCATCAGCCAGAAGCGCGAGCACAAAGCCAAGATCACCAATCCCCATGGCTTCTCGATGGAGTGGTTGCGCCTGGCACCAAAACAAAAGGTAGCCCCATTCACGCTGGCCGAGAAAATGGTCGTCATCACTCGGGAAGACGGCTTGCGAATTTCCATGAATGACACGGGAGACGTGGTGTCGGACCTCGGGGCATGGGACACATTTTCCGTGCCCTCTGACGTAACACGCTCCATCCAGAACATGAGCGACGAACCAGTGGAAGCGCTTGTCATCATCACGGGGGACCAGCAAAAACGCCCGCAGTTCCGAGGAGACGTGTTGGAACAAGCCTACGAAAAGGGTCTGGCCCTCGACGCACAGGGATATGTCGCCGACGCGCATCTCATTCCGGTCTACGGCGTTGCTGCGGAGTGAGGCCGCCAGACCAACAGTGGCAATACGCCGCCCGGTGGGTGCTTCTTCCGGGCACTCTGGCCACGCCGGAGGTCTTTGCGCCGCTGATGCAGGCGCTTCAGATCGCCAGTCATCGCCGGCAAGTCATTGAGCTGGATAAACCCCACGTGAATGACTATCGCGCCCAATTGGCAGATGCCATCCAGCCCGGCGACGTCGTGTGCGGCTTCAGCCTTGGCGCCATAACAGCAGCCCACAATCTGGCGGCCCTCAGCCGTGCGTCTGCCATCATCCTGCTTGCATGCACGCCTCACCCCGACCCACCGGAGAATCGCACAGGCCGAAACATCCTCCGAGACCGTGTGCTCGCTGGCGAAGCTCGAGACTGGGTTGCAGAAAATGCAGACGCCATGGTCGCCAGACCTGACGGCGTCATGATCGACAAGATCGCGGACATGGCCGAAGCCTGCGTCCATCTGATCGCGGCGCAAACCGAGCTGGCTGCATCGCGGCCTGGCGCATTGGAAGCCATCAAAAACACCCAAGTTCCGATCTTTTTTGTTACTGGAATGCGCGACCGCCTGACGCCTCCCGAGCGCGTGCGAGACCTTGTCGAACAGGCATCTTCAGCGACGCTGATTACCATCGACGGACTGGGGCACTACGCCCTTATCGAAGATCCGCAAAAGGTCGCCAATGCCATCGGCGACGCCGTATCCGAAATAGAACCAAGCCCGTTTGAGGACCACCTGAATGAAGCGAGCTAGCATACCAAACTCCCTCCTGAAGCAGCTGCGAAGCGTCGATACGCCCACCGTTTGCAATGCCATTGAAGTCGTCCAAGGCAGGCGCGGCTTCAACTGCTTTACGCGGGGGACGATGATCCACAACACACCGGGCACACCCGCTATGGTCGGCCGGGCTCGCACTGCGCGCATTGCAGGGTTGGCTCCACCTCAGGAAGATGGCCAGACGATCAGGGATCGTCGGCTGGATTATTTCCGCGCCATGGCACGGGGGCCTGGACCCACGGTAGCCGTGATCGAAGATGTGGACTACCCCAATTGCATCGCTGGCTGGTGGGGCGAAGTGCATGTCGCAGTGCACAAAGGCCTGGGCATGAAGGGCGCCGTTACAAATGGCGTCATGCGTGACCTCGATGTGATGGATGAAGGCTTCTCGGTCCTGGCGGGATCCCTGGGCCCCAGCCATGGCTTCGTCCACGTCCGTGAAATCGGCACTCCCGTTTCTGTCATGGGAATGCAGGTCGCCGAGGACGATCTGGTACACGCTGACCGACATGGTGCACTCGTCATCCCTGAAGATGTAGTCCCTGAACTTGAAGGTGCCATCGGCACAGTCATTGCCAATGAGGCAATCATCCTAGGCCCTGCTCGCGAGCCAGACTTCACAATCGAAAAGCTGGAGGAAGCGTGGGCTGAGTTCGAGGCGAAAAGGACCTAGCGGACAGACCGCCCAGGCGCTCCTGATCGAACTTCAGACGGCACGCGCATCGACTCGCCCGTCTTTGTTGGCGTTTGAAACACGATCAATAGGTTGCGCGACCACCGGACAGGTCAAACGTGGCAGCGGTCGTGAAAGAATTCTCCTCTGAAGCCAGCCAACAGATCATGGAGGCTGCCTCGGCGAGTTCGAGCATGCGGCCCCGCGGAATCTTGGAGACGATCATGTTCAGAAAATCGGGATCCTGACTCAGTGCCAGTTTGGTTTTGGCGACTGCGGGGGTGACGGCATTTACAGAGATGTTGTGACCGGCCAGTTCCTTGCCGAGCGACTTTGTCAGCGCAAGGACTGCAGCCTTGGTGGATGAGTATGCGGGAGCACCCGGATTGCCCTCTTTGCCAGCAACAGAGCTGACATTGACGATGCGCCCGTACCCATTTTCGATCATGTGCGGGACCACCGCCTTAGAAACATAATATGTGCCGATCAGGCCAATGCGGATCACATCTTCGAACGCGCCATCGGGATATTCCCAAGTGGTCGCATTGGGACCGACGATTGCGGCATTGTTCACCAGCACATCGATTGCACCAAAACGGCCCTTTATGCGGTCGGCTGCGGCCAAGACAGCGGATTGGTCGCTGATATCGATCTTGTCCGCAAGAACACGCTCTTCACCAACACCGAGATTGTCGTGCAGCGCTGACAGAAGGGCTTCATCGACATCCCAGACAACTACGTTCGCACCTCCGTCGAGCATACGTTTGGCGACTGTGAAGCCAATACCCTGGCCACCCCCGGTAACAAGCGCGGTGCGCCCGGCAAAATCGTAGCTGTTCATATGTCCGTTCTCTTCAAAAAGCGGTGCCGGGCGAACCCGGCACACGCATCCGCGGGAGGAGTGTTAGAAGTTGAAGTCGTCAATATTGTCGGCGTTGAACGTTGTCAGCGACGACTGTGTATTGATCGAGTTGTTTTCGTTGATCGTGATCGTACCAAGTTCCGGCACATCGAAGGTTGTGCCAACTTCGTTAGCAACCTTTCCAGCTTTCAGATCGACGGCAAGATAGGCAGCAAGCCAGCCCTCATTGTATGGCGACCACAGCTGGAACGCTTCAACCGTACCATCCTTGATGAAGTCACGCATCTCGGAAGGCAGGCCAAGACCCGTCACTTTCACCTGCTCTGAGATACCCCGGCTCTGGACGACCTGAGCCGCCGCCGCAATCCCCACCGTGGTCGGTGCAATCACGCCTTTGAGGTCCGGATAGTTGGCCAGAAGGGCCTCCATCTCAGTCGTCGACTTTTCCGGCTGGTCGTCGCCATAAACGGTCGCGACCAATTCCATGTTGGCGTACTTGGGGTCGTTGGCGAGGGTTTCATTCATGCCCTCGATCCAGAAGTTCTGGTCAGGAGCCTCCGTCGTAGCCGACAGAATGGCAATCTGACCTTCATAGCCGATCAGCGAACCGACCATCTCCACCTGGTCCGCCCCCACTTTTGTGAAGTCCGTTGGCAGAATTGTCAGGTCACGATGCTCTTCGTTGCCCGTAATGTCGCCATTGACGGTCATCACGATGATGCCCTGATCCCGAGCGCTGTCGAAAACCTGGTTCAGCGCGTCAGGAGAGTTTGGCGAGATGGCAATCACATCGACGCCGCGCTGTATCTGAGCTTCGATGAAGGGAATCTGCGATGTGGCCTCGGCGGTGGCCGGAGCCACAAACTCGAAATTACACGCGATCTTATCACATGCATCGACAAAGCCCTGGGTCAGTGAGTCGAAGTAGGGGTTACCCGTGTTCTTGCCCACAAAGACAATGTCGATGTCCTCGGCCAATGCCGGGCCCGCCATGAGCCCCAGGGCTGTGGTGGCCGCAATCAGTGATTTTTTGAACATGGTGTCTCCTCCTGTTTTGGAAGCCGGGTTGGCTCCCGTCTGATTGACCCGTCACCTTTGTGTTCGGGCGTAGATGAAGTTGGTGGCGATGATGGCGACGATGAGCAGAATGCCGAGCACCGTCAGCTGGATCGCCGGAAGCAGATTGGCGACCGTCATTCCGGTGGACACGACCACCAGCAGCCATGCCGCCAGGAATGTTCCAAGGATCGTGCCGCGACCGCCAAAGATGTAAGTCCCGCCAAGCATGGCCATCAGAACCATCTGCAGCTCGCCACCGAGAACGAGGTCGTAACGAACCGAGCCAAGCCGAGAGGCGGCCATGATGCCAGCGGCGGCACTGACGAAACCCAACAGCAGAAACAGACCCCATTTGATCCGCTTTGCATTGATCCCGGCATGAAGCGCCGCGTTCTGGTTGGTGCCGATCTGATAGATTTGGCGACCGACCGACGTCGAGGCCAGAAGAAACCCGAGGGCAACAGCCAGCACCACGAAAATCACCACCGGCAGCGGCACACCGAAAAGCATGATCTGGTTGATGCCTATAAAGCTCTCGGGAACGCGGATGGACCGATCACCGGCGATCACCTGAGCAAGACCTCTGAAAAAGATCAGCGTTCCAATCGTCACGATGATGGATGGCAATTGCATACGAATGGACATGAAAGCGTTGAGCGCACCCATGGCCAATCCAGCGCCAAGCCCGATCAGAATGGCCAAGAGCAGTGGCACGCCCGCATCCTGGCCCCAGGCAAAAATGCACGCGGAGAGCGCCATGTTGGCTGCAGCCGAAAGATCGATTTCGCCAGAGATGATGACAAGTGTAAGGACAAGCGCCGCGATCGACATTTCAGCGGTCAATGTGAAGCTGCGCAAAATGTAGCTCACGTCCAGGAAGAAGGGCGACAAGATGCTCGCACCGACCAACCCGGCCACCAGAAGCAGAAGCGTCATGGTTTCCGGCCGCACCAGCAATATGTGCCACGTCGGGCGAGCGGGGGCGAGTTCGCGGCTTTTGGGTGTGCTCGTCATGTCGGAAGTCACATCGGTCATCCGGCGGCCCCTTTGACGGCAGCGACACCGCGCTCGCGCACCGACCGGTCAATCAACAATGCGATGAGGATCACACCGCCATAGATCGCGTTTTGAGTTGAACCGGGAATACCGAGAAGCGGAAGCGCAGCCGCAACACAGCCAAGAAGCAGGACACCGAGCACCGTCCCCGATACTGTGCCCATGCCCCCATTGATGGAAACACCCCCAATGACCACAGCGGCAATGACCTGAAACTCAAAACCGGCACCGGTGTTTGACGGATTCACAAAGCCCCACCGGCTTGCGTAGAGAATTCCAGCAAGCCCGCTCAGAGCGCCGGCGTAGGCAAACACGATCAGCGTGACCTTGGTGACATCAATGCCCCGCAGAGGAGCGGCCTCCGGGTTGGACCCCATCGCATAGATCTGGCGCCCGATCTGGGTGTGGCGGGCGATGACCCATGTCAGCAGCACCACACCAAAGGCAATGATGATGATCCAGGGAATGTCGAAGAACGGAGACCCGCGCGACATGTCCTTGAGCTCGGACGGAATGGCGGAGCGATTGATCTGGCGCGCATCCGAAATGATGAAAGTGAGCCCGCGATAGAGGCTTAACGTGCCCAGGGTCACGATGATCGAGGGCAATTTGAACAGCGTTACCAGAGCGCCATTGGCAAGGCCCAGAAGAGCCCCCGTCGTGATCGCAATCGGAAAGCCCAGCAGCCAATACATGTCTGGGTAGTCGCGATAGATCAGCCCGGCGGTCATCGCCGAAAAGCCGAGCATCGATCCAATAGACAGGTCCACATGCCGGGCGACCAGCACGAGCATCTGTGCCATGGCGCCGATCAGAATGAGCGGCACCAAAAGCAGGATGATGCGCAGGCTCTGCAGCGTCCAGAACTGCGGCTTGTACAGACCGACCGCGAGAACAAACAGGACGATCATCACGAGGATGCCCGTCTCGCGACGACTGAGAAGAGACGTCATCGCGCTCATGCCGCCACCTCATGGCGGGCGGCCTTGGAACGGGGCACAGCCGCCTGCATGATATTTTCCTGCGTAGCGCTTTCGCGTGGAATTTCGGCGGTGATTTCGCCCTCGGACATCACCAGAATGCGGTCGCAGAGGGAGAGCAGTTCCGGCAGTTCGGACGATATGAGCAGGATCGCCCTGCCCGCCTCGGCAAGGTCGCCAATCATGTCGTAAAATTCGGATTTGACGCCGATGTCTATGCCTCGAGTCGGCTCATCGAGGATCAAGACGTCCGGCTCGGTCAACAGCCACCGGGCAAGGATGACCTTCTGCTGGTTGCCGCCGGACAATTCGACAATCGGCTGCTTGAGAGAAGCAAGGCGGATGGAAAGGTCTTCGACCGAGCGTCGGGCGATCTGCCGTTCGCGGCTGGATTGTATGACCCCGCTGGGCGCGATCTTGGCCGGAACAGCAGCGGTGAGATTGTGCTCAACCGGAAGTGTACCAAAGATTCCGGCATCCGCCCGATCCTCCGGCACGAAGGCAAGGCCACGGGCAATTGCGTCGGATGGCTGCGCAATTGAAACAGCTTCGCCATTGACCAGAATTTCCCCTGATGTCGCCGGTGCCACTCCGAAAATGGCGCGAGCCACATCTGTTCGACCCGCTCCGACAAGCCCGGCAAGCCCCAGAATTTCGCCCCGGCGCAGTGTGAAGCCGACGTCCTCGAAAAGGCCTGCGCGGGACAGGTTTCTGGCCTCAAGTATAACGTCCCCCAGCACAGCTTCATGCTTGCGACGGTACTTGCCAACGCTTCTGCCAATCATGAGGCGGATGATCTCGTCATCAGCGACCTCGTCGATCGCATGGGTGGCGATGTGAGCGCCATCTCGGAAAATCGTGACCCGGTCGCAGAGCTCACGCACCTCTTCCAGTCGGTGGGAGATAAAGACGATTGTCCGGCCTTCCTGGCGAAGCCGACGCGCGATGCCGAAAAGCGTTGCAACCTCATTGGGGGTCAGCGGTGCCGTCGGCTCATCCATGATGATCAGTCGACTGTCAGACGCCAGAGCACGGGCGATCTCGACCATTTGCTGATTGGCTATGGAAAGACCGCGCATGGGCAGATCGACATCGAGTGGAACGCCGAGCAGATCGAGATTTCTGCGCGCTTCTTCGCGGATTTTGGCCCACGGCACTCGAGAAAACAGGCCGCCATCCCTGCGCCCCATCACGATGTTCTCGGCAACCGAAAGGTCAGGAAAGGATATCGGCTCCTGGTGGATCAGAGCTATGCCGTGCTTTTGAGCGGCAATAGGACTGGTCACCCGGATGGTCTGGCCGTTCATCCCCAGTTGACCGCGTGTTGGTTGATGCACGCCGGCCAATATCTTTGCGAAGGTGGATTTGCCGGCACCGTTCTCCCCCAACAGGGCATGGATCTCGCCCACATTGAGGTCGAGATCGACATCGGAAAGCACTTCGACGCCGCCGAACTGTTTCGATATGCCCCTCGCCTCTATCAGCACCTTGCCGCCCATCTCAGCCCTCCGGTCCAACTGGAACGGGAGCGTCCGGGTGAATGAGGTCAGCGGACTTCAGATCCGCCCAGAAGGCTCCCGGGATCGGCTGCTGAGTGGATGCCACATTGGCCGTGACTTCGGCTGCCTTTGCAGCACCGGGAATGATTGACACCACGGCAGGGTGGGCAAGCGGGAATTGTAGGGCAGCCGCCTGAAGCGATACGCCGTGGGCCTCGCAAACACGCTCAAGCCCCTTCACCTTTGTCAGGACCGCCTCGCTCGCCGCGCCATAGGCATAATGCGCATCGCCTTTCGACCCTGTTGCCAGCACGCCAGAAGCAAAGGGCGCGCCGATGATCACGCTGATATTGCGCTCCAGACAGGCCTTCATGCCCGTGTGCAGCGTCGACTGGTCCAGAAGCGTGTAGGGCATGGCGACGAGCGCGAAATCAAGCTCCAGCTCGGGAGCAAGACTGTTGAGCTGCTCGGCCATGTTGATGCCGATACCGTAGGCGCCGATGTCGTTGGACGATTTGAGTTCTTGAAGGGCCTTCACACCACTCGACTTCAAGTCACGGGCATGCGCATCAAGCACGTCCGGATCGTGGTAGCCGCTGTCCATGTCATGGATGACAAGAGCATCGACCGTGTCGAGCGCCAACCGCTGCAGCGCCTGCTCATAAGACCGCATGATGCCGTCATAGGAATAGTCAAAGCGCACTTCGAAGTTGAGACCACCGGCCCAGGGGCCGCGATCAAAGGTTCTCGGATCAGAGGGCCTGTGGAGCGTACGACCGACCTTCGTACTGACGAGAAACTCCGACCGGGAGCGGGTTCTCAGAAGCCCCCCGAGCCGATGCTCGGCAAGACCACGCCCATACCACGGCGCTGTATCGTAGTAGCGAACACCAGCATCCCAGGCCGCCGACAGCATAGCTTCGGACGCGCTCTCCTCCACCAATCCGTAGAGCTCGCCAATATGGGCGGTGCCCAAGCCGAAAACGGGCAGATCAAGCTGCGTCGCGCCGATTCTCCTCGTCTCAAAACTCGCTGCCACCAAGGCCTGACTCCTCCACCAGCCGAGCGCATGCAGGCATCACCTGCGCCTTATTGGTAATGTTGTCAGACAAAAATTTGTTTGACAAGCACCTTTCGCATAGGTCTCTATCTTCGGCTTGGTGCGCCCCCCCAGAAGCTTGAAGACGGGTTGGTTGAGTATTTTTCCCTTA
>JBCBXA010000089.1:0-11481 GCA_039816825.1 Pseudomonadota bacterium
GCCAGATTGAGCGTTAGCTCTTTATCGAACTCTTGATGAAGGCGCCTTAGTAAACCTGACAAATGCTCTCGAAGCTTTGGCCAATCCGGGCTGTCCTTGCCCCAGTTTTGAGCACGCCGAACGGCGGCCACTGCGAACTCAGCGGCGGCGCCCGTGCCATCTGCCGCGCCATCGTAGAGACCCATCATCGCTTCCGCGATCCATGGCTGGTCGGGCAACAGATCACTTTGCAGGCCCGGCGCCATGGCCCACGGGTCGATGTTCACGCTTGAACGACCACATGCAGCCGCATGAAAGGCCGGATCAATATAGTCCGGCCCCAGCTTGATGGGCGAAACATCCACGTCCAGTCTGGACAGCAATCGCAACAGCGCGAGGGTTACGACGGTCTTGCCGCTGCCAGAAGATGGCGCGGCGATCACGAGGCCTCCACTCATGTTTTGCAATCGGCTCAAACGTTCCCCCAAACCGCTCTGTATTGCGGTGCAGCCACCGCCTATAAACCCGCAATGGCAGGTTTGGAACCAGCAAGCGATCACACCGGAAAGGCAGCCGCCGCGTCACCATTGAAGCGGGGCTGGACAACGGGTGCCTGCGCCACTGCGGCAACCAAGGCCGCATTGACCGCTTGGCTGACGGGCGAGTTCCCCGATCCCGTTCAGATTCGGCTGCCAAAGGGCCAAACACCCAGTTTCCCGCTAGCCCACGAAAAACTGACAGTCGACGCCGCCTGCGCCTGCATCATCAAGGACGCGGGAGACGATCCGGATGTGACCCACGGCGCAACCATTCGATCCGTTGTCAAACCGGGAGCACCCGGTTCCGGCCTGACTTTCAAAGCAGGCGCGGGCGTTGGCACCGTCACGAAAGCCGGTCTGCCTGTGCCAGTGGGAGAACCGGCAATCAATCCAGTTCCACGCCAGATGATGGCGGACGTCGCTCTCGAACTCTGCCGGAAGCACGGTGTGCCAACAGACTTTGAGATCGAGATCGGGGTCGATGGCGGCGAGGAACTCGCACTCAAGACTTGGAATGGGCGGCTTGGCATTGTGGGCGGCCTCAGCATTCTGGGCACCACCGGAATCGTTCAACCCTTCTCCTGTTCTGCATGGATCCATTCCATCCATCGCGGGGTTGATGTCGCGCGTGCCGCCAAGCTGCCCCACATTCTGGCCGCGACGGGATCCACCTCCGAAGCCGCCGCCCTCGCGCTCTACAAGCTGCCCGAACACGCAACCATCGATATGGGAGACTTTGCGGGCGGACTGCTGAAATATCTGCGCGCGCATCCCGTTCCAAAGATCACCATTGCAGGCGGCTTCGCCAAACTCACAAAGCTGGCGCAGGGCGCGATGGATCTGCACTCGAGCCGCAGTCAGGTGGATTTCGAGTTTCTGGCCGGAACGCAAACGATAGCTGAAAAAAGGCTCAGCCAGCTGGCTCTCGGAGCCAATACGGCAATGGAGGTGCTCCAGATAGCGCAGGCGCAGGATGTCGGCCAGGCGCTCGCCTCGGAGATCGCGCAGCTGGCGCAAGCCAATGCCTTTAGAATCGCTCAATCGCGCGATGGAGACAGTGAGATAGCTGTTGAGATCATCGTTACAGATCGTGCCGGGAACATTCTTGCTCAAACCGGGTTCGGTGAATGACCGAGACCATTCTGATCCTGGGCGGCACCAAAGAAGCTGCAGCCCTCGCCGCCAGCCTCGTAGCCGAAAAGCCGAATGCCCGCATCGTGACGTCTCTGGCAGGTCGCACGCGCGAGCCCAAACCGGTGGCAGGTGAAACACGGACAGGCGGTTTTGGAGGTGCAGACGGGCTCGCGACATGGCTGCAAACGGAAGGCGTCAGTCAGGTAATTGATGCGACCCACCCCTTTGCGGAACAGATCTCGAAAAATGCCCTCGCCGCTTGCGAGAGAACCGGCACACCCCTTGAGGTTCGAAAGCGAGAACCCTGGCAAAAACAACCCGGCGACACATGGCGAGAAGCGACCAACATCCACCAAGCCGTGGCCATGATACCAGCCGGAGCACGGGTGCTTCTGGCTCTAGGCCGCCAACACATTGCGCCATTCGCAGAGCGCGAGGACGTCTGGTTTCTGGTGCGTATGGTCGACGCGCCATCTGAACAGCTCGATCTGCCCGCGCACGAGTTGCTTCTACAACGTCCTTCGGCGGAGGCGGACGACGAACAACAAGTCCTGTTGGAACACCAGATCACACACATCGTCTGCCGCAATTCCGGCGGGCCCGGCGCCTACGCCAAGATCGAAGCGGCTCGCGAATTGTCGCTGCCCGTGATCATGATCGCGCGCCCGCAAGGCTAGGGTCAGAACCTTAGCGGCTGGCCTTTTTGCCCACATTTCGGAGCACGTGAGAGTAGTCGGGGTTGTAGAGATCACTGTCTCTGAACGTCACGTCCCCAAAAACCGGACCGACCAACACCAGTGCGGTGCGCGTGATCTTGTGCTTTCGCACTTCGGCTTTCATGTCCTGCAACGTCGTTCGGATGTAGAGTTCATCGGGCCAAGTCGCGCGGTAGGCAATCACCACCGGGCAATCGGCGCCGTAATAGGGTTCCAGCGACGAAAAGATGTAGTCGAGATTGCGGATCGACAGGTGGATCGCCAGCGTCGCCCCCGATTTGCCCAGCACCTCAAGTTGCTCGCCTTCCGGCATGGAAGAAGCCTTCATGCCGGTGCGCGTGATGATGACAGTCTGAGCGATTTCGGGAAGCGTGAGTTCCGTCTTCATGGCCGCAGCCGCGCCGGCAAAGGCCGGGACGCCGGGCACCACTTCATAGTCGATGCCCTTGGCATCAAGTCGCCGCATCTGTTCGGCCACGGCACCATAAATCGCCGGATCACCGGAATGAACGCGGGCAACATCCTTGCCCTGAGCAGACGCAGTTTCGATCTCAGCCATGATCTGATCGAGGTGCATCGGCGCAGTGTCCATGACCAATGCGTCGGACGGTGCGGCCTCCACGATCTCAGCGGGAACCAGAGAGCCCGCATAGAGGCATACCGGACAGCGCTCGATCAACCGCAGACCACGCACCGTAATCAGATCTGGGGCTCCCGGGCCCGCGCCAATGAAATAGACAGTCATGTTTGGCGCTCCTTGAGCCTGGTCCCGTCTTTGTTGGCGTAACCCCGGGGCGTGTAGACCCAGGTTTTGCCGTCACCGGTTTTGACGGTCCGGCTTTCTGGCGAGCCCACGACGACGGTCGTGAGCATATCCACATCGTCGACCTCAAGATCACTCAGCGGCACGACATGGACGCTCTCCTCCGGCCGACCAAGGCTTGCCGCCAGAACGACCGGCGTGTCGGCAGGTCTGTGCTCAAGAAGAACGGCCTTGGCGTGGGCCAGCTGTGTTCGCCGCCGCTTGGAGACCGGATTGTAGAAGGCGATGACAAAGTCACCCTGTGCGGCAGCCGCGATGCGCCGCTCAATCGCGTCCCACGGGGTCAGCAGATCCGACAGCGATATCGTGCAAAAGTCGTGCCCCAGAGGCGCGCCTGCACGGGCTGCTGCGGCCTGCAGAGCGCTTATGCCGGGCGACACTTCGATGGCCACCCGCTTCGCCGGGTCCGATACCGCATCGCCGTCAATGGCTTCAAACACGAGAGTCGCCATGGCGTAAATGCCCGCGTCTCCCGAGCATATAAGCGCCACCGTACGCCCCTCGCCTGCGAGCTCCAGCGCGTGGCGCACACGCTTCTCCTCGTCGCCCAGTGGGAAATCATGCCTCGTCTTGGCCCCAGCGGTGTTCAGATCCCCGGCAAGGTCGAGATAGAGCGAATAGCCGACCCAGTCCGTCGCTTCCATAAGCATGCGAGACACTTCCGGTGAACGCCACTCCGGTTGCCCCGGCCCCAGACCAACAACAAAAAGCGTGCCCTGTCCCCTGCCAGTTTCTTCGGCGTGCAACACAGTCGGTGCACGCGCCACCGCTGCCGTCGCATGGGCATTCTTGATTTTTGGCACGATCAGGCTTCCCTCTTTGCCCACTGCCGACAGGGCCGCACCCTCTGCAACGCCGTGACACCCCACTTCTGCGAACACCACTTCCGAGGGGTTCGCGAGCCGGTTTGCTTGCAATTCCAATACATCAGCAGGGAACACCCGCAACGGAACACCAAGCTCATTTGCCACTGCGTGTAGCGCCGCTTCGTCAGCCTTGACGTCGATGGTCACAAGAGCCGCAATGCTGTGCTCGGAAATACCAGCTTGGCGGATAGCCTGGCTCGCAATGTCACGAGCAGCCCCCACAGAGCACCCGCGCTCGCACCCCATGCCCAGAACATGGCGGCGTTCGACATAGAGCAACTCTTGCGGTGCAGGCATGCGATCTCGCGTCGTGACTGTGAGACGCCAGACGCCATCATCAGCCGTTGGAACCGGGTCCAGCCATGACGCTGCGCCGTCCCGTTGAACGGGACGACCGTCGAGGACGGAGGTAACGGCAGACTTCACATCTTCCGGATTGATAAGCGTGTAGCCAGCAGGCGGATCATCCAGCGCGACTCCAAAGGCGAGATCGCTGGCCGTCGTGATCGCAGGCACGGCTCCAATGGCCTCTCCGATCTTTCGGGCGAGATCGTTGCCACCATGGTGCCCGCCAAACACCGGGACGACGGCGCCCCCATCTTCCGAGACGGCGATAACGGGAGGGTCTTGCTGTTTGCCCTCAAGCAGCGGCGCGACGATCCGGGCCAAGGCGCCAACCGCCATGACGGCCACGATTGGCCGGCCTTGGGTGAAGGCCGCTCGAATGTCATCAGCGCGCGCTGGAAGACAGAGCTCCGCTTTGCAAGCAACCGCCGCCTGCTCGGCTATAGGCCGTGCACGCTCCGCAAGCGCAAGGACGACGGGTGGCTTCGTGCTCATATGACCACATCGCCAGGTGCTGCTGGCCAGTCGGAAAGCCAATTCTCGGCACCCTTGTAGATCAGGATCATCGAGAAGTAGGGGGCCACATCCGGGGCCTTATCAAGCGGCGCGAGCACCTGCGCGTTGAGACTGGCCCGCTCCGCATATCCGGCAGCCCCCAGCAGATTCATCTCCGTCAGAAGAGCGCGAATTCTCGGCAGATGTCGTCCGACTTTCATAATCGCGACGGCATCAGCCTCCTCAATCCGGCGGCGCAGGTCGGCATCCGGCAACGGGCCCGGCAGCACAGTCAGTACGTCATTTCGCGCTGTGAGAGGCCGTGCCAGGGCACCCGAGCAAGCCGATAACGAATTCACGCCCGGCACAATCTCGCATTGATAGTCTTCGGCAAGCCGCTGAAAAACATACATGAAAGATCCATAGAAGAACGGATCACCTTCGCAGAGCACGGCAACATCCAGCCCCTGATCAAGCTTTTCAGCAATCTGCCGAGCGCCGTCATCATAGACTTCAGCCGCCGGGTAACGTTCGACGCGCATCGGTACCCGCATGCAGATTTCATGGGCATCTGGCGAAATGGCAGCTTCAGCAATGGATCTGGCGAAGCTCTCACCATGGTCAGGTGCCGGATAGGCGATCACCGGGCTGCTGGACACAATGCGATGTGCCTTGAGCGTCATCAATTCAGGATCGCCGGGACCAACCCCGACGCCATAGAGCTTACCAATCCTCATCAGCCAGCCTTTGTCAGAAACAGCTGGGTGACGGGCATGGAAGGCCGCCATCCCCTGAATGGACCGACCGGCTCCGCTCGGCTGACGGCAAGTCGGGTGAGCTCTCCGCCGTGGCGGGCGTGGAGTTCAAGCAACAAAGCTTCACTCTCCAGCGTGACGGCGTTGGCCACCAGGCGACCGTGTGGCTTGAGCGCTCTCCAGCAGAGTTCAAACGTCTCAGCACTCAACCCTCCTCCGATGAAGACCGCGTCCGGGGCCGTAAGACCATCCAGACCATCGGGGGCGAACGCGTCGCGGATATCGAGCGCCGGTGCGCCCAACCGCACTGCATTTCGCTCCGCCATAGCTCTCCGCTCGGCCTTGGGCTCAAGGCCAACAGCGCGCGCGTCACGCCCTACCCGCATCCATTCGATGGCGACAGAGCCACAGCCCAGGCCAACGTCCCAAAGATATTCGCCACGACCTGGAGCCAGGCGCGCGAGCGTAACAGCGCGCACTTCGCTCTTGGTCATCTTGCCATCATGTTCAAAGGCGTCGTCTGGCAATCCGGGCCCGCGCGGCAATACGCGCGCGCTTTCAGACGCAACACACTCGATGGCGAGCGTGTGAAAGTCCGGAACGGAAGCCTGCCAATCAGATGCTGTTCCAGCGATGATCTGTTCTGCGTCACCGCCGAGCGCAGCCAATGCAGTCATCGAGCTTTCGCCCAAACCATGGGCTCGCAACAGCTCAGCAATCGTTTCTGGACTGGATGAGTCCTTGGTAAGAACCAGCAAACGAGCCCCGGAACGGAAGAAAGGCACGATCTGTTCGGCAGGACGCCCATGGACGGTCAAAGTTTCACAATCCGCAAGGCTCCAGCCCATGCGCGCCGTTGCGAACTGGAATGCGGAAAGCTGCGGATGAAACCGGATTTCAGACGGATCAATCGTGCGGGAGATCCGCGCGCCAACAGAATACCAAAGCGGATCACCGGTCACCAAGACAACGAAGCGCCGCCCCTTTTGCGCCTTGATGACGTCGATCATGGCGTCGAAGGGCGACGGCCAAGTGATGCGCTCAGCATTGGGATTGGTCGCCAGCCGCTGGTGCCGATCACCACCGAGGATCACCTCCGCGTTGCGAACTTGCTCAAGCGCGGCGGCGGACAAGCCAGCCTCGCCGTCTTCGCCAATGCCGATAATATGAAGCCAGGGAGTGGACACTAGCCCGCCCAGTCCCGCGGAGCACCGGTTGCAGCAAGGCCGATTGCGTTGAAGGCTGCAGCGGCGATTGCGCTTCCACCCATGCGACCATGGAGCGTGATGAAAGGCACACCATGCGGGTCGCTGGCCAATGCGGCCTTGCTTTCAACGGTACCCACAAAGCCCACCGGCGCACCGATGATCAGAGCAGGCTTGGGCCAACCTTCTTGCAAGCGGTTCAAGAGTTGGAACAGCGCGGTGGGCGCATTGCCGATCACCACCACAGAGCCCTCAAGCTTGTGCCGTGCCAGATCCATTGCCGCGGCGCTTTTGGTCGTTCCGCCTGCATCCACCACCTGATCGAGGAAACAAAGAACCTCATTTTTGGCCCGCAGAGCTTTCTTGAGCAGCCCCCGCTGCACCATGGTGACATCGCAGATCACCGGCGCGCCATTCTTCAAAGCCGCCACACCGGCTGAGAACGCACTCGCACTCACTTCAATGTTGGAGGCGATACCAACCGCTCCACAGGCGTGGATCATACGCACAGCAATCGCCTTACCGGCCTCGTCAAAACGGCTCAGATCAGCTTCTTTCTCAATGGTCGCGAAAGAGGCCTTGTAGATTGCGGATGGATTGGTCTCGAATTTATGTCGACCGGCCGTCGCAACTTGCGAGGTCTCAGCCGGCTTGGCCGTCTGGCGGGTTGTGCCCCCATAAGTCCCGGCACCAACGATCCAGCCTTCTTCTGCAATCACTGCATCGCGCTCTGCCACAACGAGATCGCTCGGTGCTGCAAGCAGGCCCTCAAACTGGTCAGCCGCATCCCACTTCGCAAATCCCTGCGCCAGCGTGCGGACCTGCGTCTGATCCCGGCAAATCTGGCCCTCAACGTCCTTGATGGGGAACAGAGACGGGTAGATTTCAGCAACCGTGATGCCCTTGTCCAGACGGCGCTCAAAGTTGGTTTCAAAGGGCCAGACGGCTATCTGTTCCGCAAGGCCCGGTTCGCGGATGAGGCCGTATAGCGCCGGAATGCCGAGGAGAGTTTGGCTGCCCACCGCGCCGTTTCCATACAGTTGCCATACGCTCTTTGCAGATGAGACATAGCGCTCTGTGATGCGATCTTCCGATACGCCGACGCCCTCGGTCGGTTTTGTGGGGCGCAGTGAGTGATAGCGCCCGTGGACCGGGTGCCCCCAGAACGGCCCCCGCCCCCCAAAGGCAAACTCATTGAGATTGTCGGCAACCTCAAAGCGATTGGAGTTGTTGTCAGCCCGGTCCTGAACCTGGTTGGACAGAACCGACCAAAGCTCCTTCCAGTAGGGCTTTCGTGCGATCCGATGCGCACCACCCTTTGGATATCCAAACGCGAAGTCAAAGCCGGCAAAGAGCCGCTTCTGGTCCTGCAAGGCCTCGTGGCACAAACGGCTGACGATGCCCATCGCCTCGCGACGGGTCGGCGGATTGCGCTGCAGCAGTTCCACCACCTGACCATCGCGTCGCTCGGCCAAGCAAATCCAGATCGAGTTCGCCTCCTTCACCGGCTTGTTGGCCGCTGACCAATCGACAATCAGATAGCGATCAAAGAGCGGCAAAGCTGACCGTCCTCAGTTCTTCTGCATGGAGCGGGGGCCGTGCGGATGGTCCGCATGAGGATAGGGGTGGTGGGTGTGGGTGTGGCCACCGCCGTGATGATGATCGTGGCTGTGGTCTCCGTGGTGGTGGTGACCGTGTCCATGCACCCCATGGCCCTCATGCCCGTGCCCGTGAGGCTCAAGCGCGTTCGGTTCGGCGTGGCTGTGCACCGGTGTAAAGGGCAACCCGTGCTTCTCACAAAACTCTGGATCCCGGCAGGAGGCGTCGCAATCACCTTTGCAGGGGCAATTCTCCAGGCCACCGCCAATGCCTTCCACATGGTGATGGTGGCTCTCCTGGGGCAGCCCAACTTGATCTTCAAAGCCGAGCACCTGCGCGCGGTATTTGCACATGGCGCAGTTCATGGCTGTCTGGCCTTCAATGATCTCCATCGCCCGCTCACGGAATGTGGCGATCACCTGCTCATGATTGCCCAGATAGCTCGCTTTGCAAAACTGGATGCTGGGGTGCCGCTCCGCGACCTCATCGGTGTATTTGTAGATCCGCTTGATCAGGACGCCGGTGAACAGGAAGTAGGGCATCACGATCACGCGCTTGTAGCCAAGGCGCGCCGCGTGTTCCAAACCCGGTTCAACAAGCGGGAAGGTGACGCCGGAATAGCAGACCTCGCCCCAGCCAAAGCCGAAGCCCTCCCACAAAAGGCGCATCACTTTGGAGATGTTGGAGTTGGCGTCAGGGTCTGAAGATCCGCGCCCAACGACCATCAAAAGCGTGTCTTCCTTGGCAACAGGGCCATGCTCGCGGTCCGCATCGTCCACTGCGGCCTGGATCCGGTCGGCCGCGGCGCGCATCATCTTGGGGTCAATACCAAGCTCCCGGCCATAGTCGACGCGAATGGCGTGCTGCGCTGCATAAGTGTTCAGCACCGATGGAATGTCGTTCTTGGCGTGGCCCGCGGCAAACAGCATTCCCGGCACAGCCAGCACACGTGTCACGCCCTGCTCACGCAAGCTGTCCAGCCCTGCAGCGATCACGGGGTTGCAGAACTCCAGATAGCCGTACTCAACCGGAACGTCCGGCATAACGTCGCGAAGTCCCTCAGCAACGGTGGAGAATTCGCGTGCTGCATTCTGGTTACGGCTGCCGTGGCCGCATACCATGATGCCAATTTTCTCATTCTCGCTCATGCTGACGCCTGCGCCTCGGTTTCTTCGGCCTCGCAGTCTTCATCAACCTCGGGCTCTTCGCTCTGCTGGCCAGCCTTTCGCCACTTCGCAAGCCCGGCGCCAATGGCCATGGCGCCGACGGCGGCACCCAGTGCGATCCAGTGACCGTGTCCAGCCAACTCACCCAGATGGCCTGCATGTGCCCATGCAGGCAAAGCAGGAAGAACCAGCCCGATAGATACGCCGGAAAGTTTCAATGTGCGGATCATACCTCACCTCCGAAATGCTCGTGCTGAGGCTTGGGGCGAAGCGCCCCCTCGAAATACGGTTTCCGCCTCTTGGCTCCCGAATTGGGTCAGCCTCATCAGAATGTCTTTCAGCCGCCTTTGGCACCGTTGTCAGGTAGGCTTATGGGCCCCTGAGTCTCCGGTCAAACCGAAATGCGACGTGCCTTGTCGAAATGCCGAAAAGTCGCGGCTGCGCTGGCATCAGGCGCGTTTGATCGCTAAGCGCCCGACCATGGAACTTGCTGAAACCACCATCCTCCTGCTCGTCATCGCCGCCTTCGTCGCGGGATTTATCGATTCGATTGCAGGCGGCGGCGGCTTGATCGCGATTCCCGCTCTTTTGGTGGCAGGTTTGCCTCCTTTGGCCGCGCTGGGTACCGGAAAGCTTCAGGCCCTCTTTGGGGCCGGCATGGCAGCCATCGCCTATGCGCGCGGCGGCCATGTCGACCTTTGGAAGTTGGCTCCTTTGGCGCTTGTGGCTTTTGCAGGGTCGGTCTGCGGCGCACTCCTGGCCACCATTCTTCCGACAAGACTGTTGGCTCAGGTGATGCCCATCGCGCTCATCACCATCGCGCTGTACTTTGCGGTCAAGCCTGACCCTGGCGAGTTGGAGCGCTCCGCCCGCATTCCATTCATCTTTTTTGCGAGCGCCGTCGTGCCCGTCATAGGGTTCTACGATGGCGTGTTCGGCCCGGGAGCAGGATCCTTCTACATGCTCGCCTATGTGGCTCTGGCCGGCTACGGGCTCCTCAAGGCGACGGCACACACCAAACTGCTCAACTTCGCCTCAAACGTGGGCGGCTTTGTCATCTTCGCAGCGGGCGGGTCCGTTCTCTGGGGTCTCGGTCTCATGATGGGCGCGGCCCAGATTGCAGGCGCAACCCTCGGCGCCCGGCTGGCCATGAAGAATGGCAGCAAGCTCATCAAGCCGCTTCTGGTCATCACTTGCCTAGCGATGGCCGGACGGCTGCTGCTGACCTAGTCGAGCTTCACACGCCCCCGATTGGCCTTGACCTCCCCGCGCTGTTTCTTGGCGGCCAACCGCCTTTTCTGCGAACCCAGAGTGGGCCGCGTTGCAATGCGCTTGCGCGGCTGAATATTGGCATCGCGGATGAGCTTTTTGAGCCGCTCCAGCGCATCGCGGCGATTGGCCTCCTGCGTCCGATGCCGCTCCGCATGGATCACCAGCTCACCCTCTTTGGTCAGCCTTGAATCGCCCGAACCTACAATACGGGCCTTCACCCGCTCCGGCAGGTTGGGAGAACCAGCAACGTTGAAGCGAAGCTGCACGGCGCTGGACGTCTTGTTGACGTTCTGCCCGCCGGGGCCCGACGCGCGCACGAAAACCTCCACGATCTCCCAATCGTGCAAAGAGATGGATCGAGTGATCGCTATGTCGGCCATGAAACTTAGGTAGCGCTTTCGCGCAGTGCCGTCACCGTGTCAGCAAACTCTTCGAGAGCCTCGGCACCCTTTGGGGTGAGGCCATAGATACCCTTCTCCACCCGCTCGAACCAGCCGTAATGGTCCGCCGACATGATCAAGCGCGCCTTCTCAACGGACGCAGCCTTAGCCACCATAGCTGCTTTTGTTGGCCAACAAAAGCAGCTA
>JBCBXA010000008.1:0-56841 GCA_039816825.1 Pseudomonadota bacterium
GCCTCCCGCAGAGTGAGTGGTGAGCGCAATTTCGACGCGGTTGTAAACGTTGGACCATTCAGGATGGTGATTCATCGTTTCGGCCAGAAGCGCGACACGTGTCATGAAACCGAAGGCCTCATTGAAGGTGCGGGAGGCGTGACCGAGCTTGATACAAAGCTCGCCGCCAAAATTGATGGCTTGATCGACGGCTCAAGTTGAACCGGCCGGTTCGGTCGCCATCTATGTGCTATGGTTGACCCACGAAATGACGGCGATCAGTTAGATGATCAGCAATGCGGCGCTGACAGGGGCGACTTCCCGCTCGAAGGGCGTGCACTTTCTGAAATCCTTGAGCCGGGCGACGAGAAGCGACAGGCCAAGAACCGCTCGCGCGTCGAACGGGGCTTCTGGCGGACTTTCCGAAAAGCAGCCGGGCAAATGCCCTTCGCCGAAGACGTGGCCGCATCCTACTTCTGCGCCATGGACAGCGACACGCCCGTTCGGGTTCGAGGCACGCTGCTCGCCGCCCTGGCCTATTTTGTTCTTCCAACGGATCTGCTGCCCGACTTCATCGTGGGCTTCGGCTTCACCGATGACATTGCGGTTTTGACCTACGTCTTCTCCACGCTGAAACAGAATTTGCGGCCAGCGCATTATGATCTGGCCCGCGACGCGCTTGATCGCGATGGCCTGATGGACGATTTCGAAGATGACGATCAGGGAAACAACGCTGAACGAGACTAGGGTCAGGGCCCTAGGTCAGGATCGGGTACAGAGACGCCATCAGCAAAGCTGCACAGGTTAGATTGAAAATCCTCTGCGCTCGCCTGTTCGACAGAAGACGTCTGACCTGCTGACCGATCACAGTCCAGACGCCCACAGATGGCAGATTGATCGACGAGAAAATGAACGCCACCAGCACGAGGATGGCCCAGGAGGGGTTCTGGGGCGTGTAGACGGTCAAGGTGGTCAGTGCCATCGCCACAGCTTTCGGGTTCACCCATTGAAAGGCCATGGCCTGAATAAAGCTGAAGGGTTTGGATGCAGTGGTGGGCGCGTTCTCGTTTTCCAACGGGGCGGCGGTTGCGATCTTCCAGGCCAGATAGCTCAGGTAAAGAACGGCGAGAACCTTCATCACTGTGTACAGTTGCGGGAATGCTTCAAAAACCGTGCTCAGCCCTGCGGCGATGATGATGAACATCGTTCCAAAACCAACCGAAATCCCCAACATGTGCGGCACGGTCCGCACGAAGCCGAAGTTCATGCCGGACGCGAGCAACATCAGATTGTTGGGGCCGGGCGTTACGGATGACACAAAGGCATAGCCAGCCAGAGCGAGTATCAGATCGAAATTCATGGGCGCACACTAGCTCATCCGGCGCTGCATGAACTTGCAAAGATGCGGAATTTTGATGAGAAACTGCATTCTATGACGAATCTTAAGCCCATAGACCAACGAATATTGCAGTTTCTGCAAGATGACGGACGCATCAGCAATACAAGCCTTGCCGAACGGGTCGGATTGTCTCCTTCCGCCTGTCTGCGGCGTGTGCAGGAGCTTGAAAGGCGCGGTGTCATCACAGGTTATCGCGCCGTCATTGATCCTCGCGCTCTTGGTGGCGGCGTGACGGTGCTGGTGGCGGTGGGACTGGCCCGGCATCTGAAAGCCGATCAGGAGGCGTTCGAAATCGCCATGCAGGGAGCGCCGCAGGTCCGGGAGTGCCACAATGTGTCCGGTACGATCGAATATATGCTCCGCGTCGAAGTCAGTGACCTTGAGACCTACAAGCAGTTCCACACCGAGGTGCTGGGCGTCGTGCCACAGGTCGCCTCCATCACATCCTATTTCGTGATGGCCAGCCCCAAAGACACGCGCGGTTAGGCTTTACTGCGCAGCGCCGATCTGCGGCAGACTGTCGATGCTGGCGCTACCGGCTGCACCGGCGAGGGCCAGGGTCAGCCGTTCGGCGGCTTCGGAGTCCATGCTGGCCATGATGGCCGACATCCGGCGCGGGTTCATTGCCTTTGCAAGATCCGCCAGCAGCCCTGTATCAAGGCGAGACAGAATGCGTGCTGCGTCTTTGGGCTTCATCGCCTCGTACATCTGCACGAGGTTCTTGAGCCGTTTAGAGGGCGCCTTGGGTTTGCCGTCCTCACCCAGTCCCGCGAACTCCGGCGATTTCTCGATCACTTTGAGCTTGTTCTGGAGCGATGTTTCCATGGCTTTGAGCATCTGCTCGCGCAGGTCGAGCTGGCGTTCCCGTCCGGCCAGTTGCTGGCGCCGCTCCCGCAAGCGCAGCAAAACCTGAACCTCGGCTTCCGACATACCGCTCTGGCGGAGAGCCCGAACTTCCGCTTCATTGAACTCGCGAATGTCGGGAATGTCCGCCGTCGCTTCGGCAGCACCATCGGCTGCTGCCACATCCATTGCAGGTGCGTCTAGAGCTGTTTGGTCGGTGGGTTCCGCGCCTTCGGCGGGCGGCGCTGCGTCTGCCGGAGCGGACGCTTCCTGTGCAACCGATGCGGATGTACCAAAGGCGTTGAGCGCACCATCACTCATGATGGAGATGCCCCGCAGAACCAGAAGGGATGCGCTCGCGACGATCACGAGCGGCAACAGTCTCAAAGCGTTCATGCTGCGGCACCGCTGCGGTTGCGCCTTGCGATCTCGGCAAGGCTGGCCTCAAGATCACCATAAAGCCCGTCGGACTGGCTCACCTCGACGGCAGGAGCCAGTGCCGACGCCGTCACGGGTGGACGAGCGTGCTGAGCGGGCTCCTGAAGAATATCGTTGACGGGCTGGGGCGGCTGCAACGGATGGGCGGAAAGGGCTTGCGCTTCAGCCGCCATCCGCCGCGACAATTCCTCGTGTCCCATTTCAAGCTGACGGGCGACCCGTGCCTGGAAATCGCCCGATGGCGGCTGCACGTGGGGCGCGTTCGCCTGTGAATGAGCGGCTGCGGTCGGCGGCACCTGCCGCATCTGACCGGCGTGCTGACGCCCAACAGCGACCGAACTGTCCAAATGGCTGACGATGTTTCGCGCCTCATGAATGCGCGCAGAGATGGTCTTGTTGCACTCCGAGGCCGTGGCCCGGAGACCCAGAATGGCCCGCTCCGCCGTCTCTGTGCTCTTCACCAGTTCGGTGATCACAGCACGCATCATGTCCTCATCGGCCCGCATCTTCTTCAATCTGCGATTCAGAAGCGCGCAATAGCCGATGGTGACTGCCAGAAGCCCGGCCACAAGAAGGTCGATGAACAGTCCGGCAAACGACATGGTCAGCCCCCTTCCAGCTCGCTTTGCGCGGCTTTTTCAAACTCGGCAAACGTCATCTTTGGCTTGAATAGCCCGCGATTGACTTCGATGGAGATCGCTTCATCCTTCCGGCCGATCAGGCCGGTGGACATGCGTATGTCTCCACACTTGAGCGTCAGCGGGTCTTCGGGCCCAACATTGAAAACCAGCGTCTGGCCCACCTGCAGGTCCATCACCTGGCGTAAAGGTATGTCGGTTTCGTAGAGAACTGCATCCAGCGTCACGTCTGAGGCATGGATCTGTTCGCTCAGATGCCCTTCCCATATCGGGTCACGGCCGAATTTTTCGCCCATGAACATCTGAAGGAGCAGAGACCGGATCGGCTCAATGGTGGCGTGGGGCAACAGGATTTGTGCGGCGCCGCCCCGATCTTCCATGTCCACCCGCAGCTCCACCAAAATAGCTGCGTTGGCAGGACGCGAGATGGCCGCAAAGCGTGGGTTGGTTTCCAGACGGTCGAGGTTGAGCTTGACTGGCGAGAGCGGCTGGAAGGCCTTTTCCGCGTCGCCCAGAATGATCTCGATCAGGCGGCGCACCAATCCTGTTTCGATGGTGGTGTAGGGTCTGCCTTCGACACGAAGCGCCGCATTTCCCCGGCCACCACCCAGCAGCACGTCAATGATGGAATAGATCAACTCGCTGTCGACGGTGATCAGGCCAAAATTGTCCCATTCCTCGGCTCGGAAGACACCAAGAATGGCCGGAAGGGGGATACAGTTGAGATAGTCGCCGAAGCGTACCGATGAGATGCTCTCCAGACTGACTTCCACATTGTCAGACGTGAAGTTGCGCAAAGAGGTTGTGGCCAGCCGCACCAGGCGGTCGAACACAATCTCCAACATGGGCAGGCGCTCGTAGGAAACGCGTGCCGAATCGATGAGGGCGCGAATGCCGGACTGATCTTCAGCTGCGCTCTCGTCAAAGTTGAAGCCAAGCAGGCTGTCGATCTCCGACTGGTCCAGAATGCGGTCACTGCCCAGGGCAGTGGCGTCACTGTCTTCCGACAGCTTCTGCCACTCTGCTGCCATGGCATCGGCGGCGCTTTGAGCATCTGGGTCGAGATCTTCAGCCATCTATTGGACCAGCATTTCCTGGAACAGGATGGCGTCCACCTGCGCCGGAGCGATGGCGGTGTTGATGCGCTTTCTCAGCTCGTCCTTCAGGCGGAACATGCCGGCGGATCCCTCAAGATCGTCCGCCCTGAGTTCGCGCAGATAAACTTGAAACGCGTCGACGACTCGGGGCATGAGCGGCGCGATACGGTCTTTCAGCGCCTCGTTGGAGAGTTCCAGCGCCACTTTGAGCTTGAGATATTGAGCACGGGGTCCGGTGGTCGACAGGTTTACCGTCATTTCCGGCAATTCGTAGAATGTGACTTGCTGGACGGGCAGGTTCGCCGGGTCGAGGGACGTCACATTGGCGTCGCTGCCCGAACCCATAAAGAAGTAGACGCCAGCAAGGATCAGGACGGCCACGCCACCACCGGCGCCAGCCAGTTTGATCATCTTGCCCTTGCCAGCGGGTTCTTCCGCTCCACCGTCGGCGGTCGTGTCTGCCATGCTGCAGTTCCTGTCTGACCCTGTTCCAGAACGGCATGCAACCAAAATCAGGATGCGGTTCGTCCAGTTCTTTCCGCCCTCAAACTAGGTAAAGCATGGTTAACAAACGGTTTGCGTTAACCGATTGGAAAGTGGGTAATTTCTGCCGGTCGGCAGAAAAACAGTCGCCCATTGAACCTCTCCGACGCCGCGCGAAACCCGTAACTATCTGAAATCAAACAATTCTGTTTCTGGCACAGCCTCTGCAACGCTCTGCGTGAAGGTTCCGGTGTGGAAGTCGGACCCGTCAAATGTCTGGGCTGCGTCATCGTGGCCCGCCAAAGGGAACGGAGCGCGTTATGGAAAACGCGGAGCTTGTTGGCCTGTCCCGTCAGGTCACGCTCAAGCGCCAATTGTCGGTCGTCGCCAACAATCTGGCCAATATGAACACATCGGGCTTCAAGGCCGAGTCCTCCTTGTTTGAGGAGCACATGCGCTCACCTGCCCGTCACAACGGCTTTGAGCGCCGCGACCGCGCGATCTCCTTCGTGCACGATGATCGAACGCTGACCGATCTGTCCAAGGGAGCCATCGTCCGGACGGAAAACCCCACCGATATGGCGCTGGCCGATGATCAGTTCTTCACGATCCAGATGGAAGACGGAGAGAACCTTTACACCCGCAACGGCGCCTTTGTGATCGACAATCAGGGCCAGCTGGTCACAACCGAAGGCCGTCCGGTCGCCGGTGCCGGTGGCGGCCCCATCGTGTTTGCCCAGGGCGACACCAACATCACTGTGGCGCGCGACGGCACCGTTTCCACCGATCAGGGTATTCGCGGTCAGCTCGCCATCGTGACCATCACCAATGAGGATGCCCTCACCCGCCGTGAGGACAACCTCTTTGCGTCGGACGAGGCGGCACCCGCCGTCAGCCCCGGTGTCAGCCAGGGCTTCATTGAAAAATCCAACGTCAAGGCGGTGCTGGAAGTGGCCCGCATGATCGAAATCACCCGCGCATATGAGCGCATTGCCAAGCAGATTCAGCGTCAGGACGAGATACGCCGCGACGCCATCCGCAAGCTCGGCAAGCTGGACGCTTAAGGAGACGGATCGATGAAAGCACTGCACATCGCCGCAAGCGGCATGGCCGCCCAGGAACGCAATGTCGAGGTGATCTCGAACAACATCGCCAACTTGCGCACCACAGGTTTCAAACGTCAGCGCGTCGAGTTCCAAGACATGCTCTATCAGAACCTCCGTCGCATGGGCACGTCGACGTCAGAGGATGGCACGTTGGTCCCCACCGGCGTCCAGATTGGTTCGGGTGTGAAGCTCGCCGCAACCACGCGTCTGCACAGCCAGGGCAATGCGGCGCTGACCGAGAAGCCTTATGATCTCGCCGTACAGGGCGAAGGCCACTTTCAGGTGCAGTTGCCCGACGGCACCACCGGGTACACACGCGACGGCTCTTTCGAGGTCGATCCCACCGGCCAATTGGTGACTGTCGACGGCTACCGCGTTCAGCCCAACATCACCATTCCCGATGACGCCAAGACTGTATCGGTTAGCCGCCAGGGCCTGGTGGAGGCCATTGTGGGCGACAATCCCCAGCCGCAGCAGGTGGGTCAGCTGACCCTGGCGATCTTCACCAACACCGCCGGTCTCGAAGCCATTGGCGACAATTTCTACCTTCAGACAGAGGCGTCCGGTCAGCCACAGATCGGCAATCCCGGCCAGTTGGGTTTTGGCACCTTGCTGCAGGGTTATCTGGAGCAATCCAACGTCAACGCGGTCTCTGAGATTGCCGATATCATCGCCGCCCAGCGGGCCTACGAAATGAACTCGCGGATCATCTCCGCAGCCGACGAGATGATGTCGGCCACCTCCAACCTCCGCTAGGCTTTCATTCGATGTTTCGCGTATTTTTCAGCTTTCTTTTTGTTGTCCTGGTTTCCTCAACAGCGGCTTTTGGACAATCCGTGCTGCCAACGCTGCGCGCCAATGTAACGGTGGGCGAAGATGTGGTGCGGTTGGGCGATCTGGTATCTGGAACCGGCGCCCTGGCGGGTACAGCCATCTTCCGATCGCCCGCTCCTGGTACCGGCGGAACTTTATCGGCTCAGGACGTCGCTCTGGCCGCCTACCGAGCGGGCGTTGAGCTTGTGGATTTCGCGGGCATTGAGACGGTGAGCATTCAACGCCTCGACAATGCGCTGCGCCGGGAAGCGATTGCCCGTCTCCTGGCCTTCGAGATGGCCCGTGTGACGGGCGAGC
The DNA here is from genome assembly GCA_039816825.1 of Pseudomonadota bacterium. Taxonomy (GTDB): domain Bacteria; phylum Pseudomonadota; class Alphaproteobacteria; order Rhizobiales; family Rhizobiaceae; genus JBCBXA01. Next base: position 7,115 of record JBCBXA010000008.1, read on the forward strand.
CGCTCTCCAACCTCCGCATTCAGGACTCAGACCTGCCTCTGTCTGTCCGCCACGATGGCGGGAGCGAGGCCCAGAAGCCGCAAGTGGTGGATCTTCAGTTTGATGAGAGCCGTGACCGCCTTTCCGCAACTCTGCTCACCCGATCCGGCGACCGCACCACCAGCACGCGGCTGGTGACGAGCGCGCTGATCGAGGCCGAAACAATCGTGCTTGCGGGCGGCTTGTCCAGCGGAGACCTGATCAAGCGGGCCGATCTGACCGTCAGCCGCATGCCCCGCAAGAGCACGATGGGCGCTATCAGCGATCCCGAGCGGATTGTTGGCCAGCAGGCCCGCCGCGCCATGATTGCCGGATCGATCCTCCGCTCCTCGGACCTGCAACCCCCCACTCTCGTTCTGCGCAATCGCGAAGTGCTCATTCAGCTCAAGCGCGGCGGCCTGGCCCTCACCGCCCGCGGCAAGGCTATGGAGGACGGTGCGTTGGGCGACATGATCGAAGTGATGAACATCCGCAGCCAGAAGATCCTTCAGGGCACCGTGCAGCGCGACGGCACCGTGCTTGTGGGTGGCTCGGGGCGGCCGCTTACCATTCGGCAGGCCGCTGGACGCCGTGCGCTGATGGAAGCGCTCGGCACGCCAGACTCACCTTTCGTCCGCGATGCTAGCCGCTCGTCCCGCCCATTGACCTTTGAAGGACTGCGTTCATGATTTCCCTCAAACATTGCGTCCGGTCGGCAGTTCTGATGCTGCTCTGCGTGGGTGTGACCGCCTGTGGCACCGGAGACCGGCTGAAGAATGTTGGCAAACCTCCGGCGCTGTCCGCCATCGAAAACCCGACGACAGCCCGCAACTACCGGCCGGTGCAGATGCCCATGCCTGAACCACGCCAGGAGGTGTTCGAAGACAACTCGCTTTGGCGCACGGGCTCGAGATCGTTCTTCAAGGATCAGCGCGCACGCCGCCGCGGGGACATTCTGACCATTTTGGTGTCCGTGACGGACAGCGCGCAGGTCGAGAACAGCACGGAGCGCAAACGCACCAACAGTGAGGATCTCGGTGCCACCGGCGCATTGGGAGGCAAGCTGATAGATGTCATCGGCGCGGACGCGGCGCAGGCCGGTGGCCTAGTTGATCTGAATTCGGCCAACTCTTCTGCTGGCGAGGGCAAGATCAATCGCCGGGAAACGCTGACGACCAAAATTGCAGCCGTGGTCACCCAGGTTCTGCCGAACGGAAATCTCGTGATTGAGGGTCGCCAGGAGATCAGGGTCAACTTTGAAGTCCGTGAGATGATTGTGGCTGGTATCGTTCGGCCCGAGGACATCGCGGCAGACAATACGGTGGAAAGCTCCAAGATCGCCGAGGCCCGCATCTCCTACGGTGGCCGCGGTCAGATCACCGACGTGCAACAACCCAGATACGGCCAGCAGGTGCTCGACGTGCTCCTGCCTTTCTAAGGCCCGATCTTCGCCTTCGACTCTTCCACATATGGTCGGCCCCGCGCGCGTTCCCTTGCGCGTGGCCGTCCCGAAGGCGAGACAAAGGCGCGGTGTCCAGCGGGGCACCGCGCCTTTTCGTATGTCGGCGCGGACGTTAGGCTTGTGTCATGAACCAGCCACGCATTCTTGTGAGTGCTTGTCTTCTGGGCGAGCCGGTGCGCTACAATGGAAGCGCCGCCACTCTGCAGCACGAGCTGTTGAAGCGCTGTCACCGAGACAGGCTTCTGGTGCCGCTATGCCCTGAGATCGCGGCTGGCTTTGAAACCCCCCGTCGTCCAGCGGAAATCGTCGTCGGCCACACAGGCACCGACATTTGGCAAGGGCGTGGAGCCGTCGTCGAGGATCAGGGCGCCAACGTTACAGCCCCGTTTCGCGAGGGGGCAAGGATCGCTGTGGACACGGCACGCAAGGCCGGCTGCAGGTTCGCCCTGCTAACCGATGGCAGCCCATCCTGCGGGACGAACTACATCTATTCCGGGCAGTTTGACGGCCAGCGCCGGCAGGGACAGGGTGTTGTGGCGGCAGCACTCCAAGAGGCGGGTGTCAGGTGCTTTTCGCAGTCTCGAATCGGAGACCTGGCAGAAGCTGTGGCCAGCTTCTGCTCAGCCGATGATCGAGAGGGTACGACCTAGCTCCCGCTTCCAAATATGGCTTCGAGGTCTTCGATACGGTCGTTCACCAACCAGCCATAATAATTTTCCTGGGGCAGCTTGGCCTTCTTGCCAGACGCCTTTCGCTTCTTGTTCTCCGCCGCAAGTGCCGCTGCACGGGCCCGGCTGTCGCCGAGATTGTAGAGGGTCGCGGTCAGACCCGGATTGCCGGAGATGTCAAAATCAGCCAGCGCTTTATAGTCATCAATGGCCTGTGCAATGATGGCAGCGACGAAGTTGAGACTGTCATCGGGGCGCATGATCGCACGATAGAGGTCTGCCGCCCGGTTTTCGTTGAGGCGTCGCCCACCCGACACTTTGCGCACTCGGTCAGAGACCTTCAATGCGGTCAGCGGGTTCACCTGTCCCAGCCCAAACGTCTGTCCGGCCAGAAACGGCTGAAAGAAGACACGGCTGAACCGATCTTCAGGGTAGTCGTTTCCGTCCACCCTCTTGCCCCGGAACTCTTCATTGAAGACGGCTTCTCGGCACGTCCACAGGGAGACCGAGCCGTCAAGGTCGTCACATTTTTCGAACTGCTCGCGTTTCAGGAACGTCCGAATGGTCTCGCCGTCATGCTCGAAACGAAACTCTTCATTTCCGTAGCTCCGGGCCTTCACATAGTAGGTCTGTAGCCGGTCGAGCACATCAACATTGTAGGTGTGCTCGCCCACCAGAGCTCCGGTGATGTGAATCGGATCAATGCCGTAAGCCTTTGCTGACTTACGAATGCGGTCCTGCAGCTTCTGATCGCTCTGAAGAAGCGCCAGGACCTTTTCGTATTTCTTGTCGAAGCTGGTTTTCTTGGCTCGGGTCCGGCGCTGGGATGCGCCGGGGACCGCTGGTTGCTCGGCGTTGCGATTGCCCGCCGGGACTTCGGTCGCTGCATAGGCGGCCGTGGTTGTGAGCAAGAGCCCTGAGGCAAAAGCAAGAGACAGCGCGCACGCCGTGATGCGCAGGGTCAAATTGCGAAATGCAGAGTTCATGTCCACCTGGCCCAGCCCAACTGAAAACGCGACGACACCCTCAAAAGTCACACACATCGCGTATGAGTCACGCTGTGGTGTGGCACGGCGGCGAAAAAGAGGCAGTTGTCCACGCAACGGGGTGGTCGTGCGCCATGGCCGCCATCAAGTCAACGGGGAGTGACCAAAGGGCAACAGTGTCACAAGTTCCCGTGGGCCGACGGCGCGCGACGGATCCTGGGCTTAGAGAATGTACCGCGACAGATCCGTGTTCTGCGAAAGATCTTCCACCTGCTCACGGACATAGGCTGCATCCACCGTCATGGTCTCACCGTTCTTATTGGGAGCGTTGAAAGAGATGTCGTCCAGCACCCGCTCCATCACCGTTTGCAACCTGCGCGCACCGATGTTTTCCACAGTCGTGTTCAGGTTCACGGCGATGTCGGCGAGGGCATCAATGGCGTCCTCGGTGAAATCCAACGTCACGCCTTCAGTCTGCATCAGGGCGATGTACTGCTTGATCAGGCTCGCCTCGGTTTCTGTGAGGATGCGTTTGAAGTCCTCTTTCTCAAGCGCCCGAAGGTTCACACGGATGGGCAGGCGGCCCTGCAGTTCAGGCAGCAGATCCGACGGCTTGGCGACGTGGAATGCGCCGGACGCGATGAAGAGAATGTGGTCCGTCTTCACCTGGCCATGCTTGGTGGCAACGGTGGTGCCCTCCACAAGAGGCAGCAGGTCACGCTGGACGCCCTCGCGCGACACGCCGCCGGAGATGCCGCCGCGTTCGCTGCCCACGGCGATCTTGTCGATCTCGTCAAGGAAGACGATGCCATCATTTTCCACCAGCGTGATCGCCTCGGCGGTCACCTGCTCGTCGTCGAGCAGCTTGTCGCTTTCCTCGGCAATCAGCAGTTCATAGCTGTCCTTAACCGTGGTCTTGCGCTTCTTGGTGGGTTGCTGAAATGCCTTGCCCATAATGTCGCTGAGATTGATCATGCCGACATTCTGGCCGGGCATGCCTGGGATTTCGAAATTGGGCGCGCCGCCCGTGTCGGCAATTTCGACCTCAATTTCCTTGTCGTCCAACTGGCCATCTCGCAGCGTGTTGCGAAAAGCGTCCCGCGTGGACGGGCTGGCATTGGCCCCTACCAGCGCGTCCAGCACGCGCTCTTCGGCGCCCGCATGGGCCTTGGCCTTCACCTCTTCGCGCTTTTTCTCACGCACGAGGGCGATGCCGGCTTCCACCAGATCCCGGACGATCTGTTCCACATCACGGCCCACATAGCCCACTTCCGTGAACTTGGTGGCTTCGACCTTGATGAACGGTGCACCCGCGAGTTTCGCCAGGCGACGGCTGATCTCGGTTTTGCCAACGCCGGTGGGGCCGATCATCAGAATATTCTTGGGCAGCACTTCTTCGCGCAGGCCCTCTTCAAGCTGCTGGCGACGCCATCTGTTGCGCAGGGCGATGGCTACAGCGCGCTTGGCGTCCTTCTGGCCGATGATGAAGCGGTCCAGTTCTGAAACGGTTTCGCGGGGTGAAAAGGAAGAGGTGTCGGGCATACCGGTTTACGCACTCAATTTGGGAGGTGCCACTTTGATGGGCGGCAATCTGTTGAGCGCGGATGTGGGGAGGCTGGGGCGGATGATCAACCAGCGAATGCGCTGCCAGCCCGCACCAAACATGATCACCAGCGAGCCGATGACGAGCAAAACGATGGCGAATGTGGGCACGCCAGTGGCCACTGCAGTGCCCTCAATCAGAGTGGCAATACCAAGCACGCCCAAATAAGCCAGCGATGGCACGAGGAGAGAGCGGCGGTCTATCGTAAGCGCCACATAGGTGAAGATGATCACCAGCACGAACAGACCAATACCTGCGCCTTGTGACCCTTCGATTTCGCCGAAAACAAGGGTCTGGCCCGTGGCCAGCAGAAAGAGCGGATGCACCATGAGCGGCGCGGAGAGCACATGCAGCCAGAAGGCGCAGTCCGACCACACGGTTTCCCGCTCGCGATCGTGCAGGTCAAAGGCAACGCCCACCGCGAAGATCGCAAGACCACACACCAGCGGCATAAACAGCGCGTTCCGCGTCAGGTCCAGAAAGTCAGCAGTGCTGGTGATTTGAATATCCGCGCTGATCACGCCGTCATAGACGTAGAGAAGCGCGTACTGGAAAATCAGCCCGGTGATCGCAAGCGCAATAGCGGCAGCGAGTATCGGCACCCGGAAGCGCCAGAAATAGACCACTGACGCAGCTATCAGCCCGCCAAAGAAGGTCAGACCCGCAGTGGAGATCTCCGCCCGCATGCCAAGCAGTTCGAGCACGTTCTCCGGAATGCGGAGACCCATCTGTGCAATCAGCGTCTGAATGATCAACTGGCCAATCGCCCAGACAAACGCCACCGCCAGAACCGTGCTCGAAAGCTTCATGCGGCGCTGGCGCGTCACCATTTCGGCAATGCCCCAGACGGCGACCATGGAAACAAGCCACAGGACGACCTGATTGTCGGTGAAAATCGCAGCGAAGGCGGACAATCCACCGGCCAGAAGCAGCACCACACCCACGGTGACAAAGAGATCATTGCCTCCACCGACAAGGCGCAGATTTTCGTCCTGATCGAGGGAGAGCCTTGGCTGATCAGCGCCAGAACTGCCACCGTTTGGCAATGGCGGTGGAGCACTCGCTGTCTCGTCGTGAGTGGCTAATTCCGCCGCGAGGGAGTTGAGTGCCTTGCCCTGTTCGGCAGTGATGATCTGCCGATCCACGCCGGTGCGGATCAGGTTTTCTGTGTCAGCCATTCGGGGAGAAGCTCCATCAGGACCACGCTGTGGCTTTGCTTATAGCTTTCATCGAAGCTTCTGAAACCGGCTTTCTCATAGGCGCGGATGGCACGATGGTTATGAGCATCGGGGTCGATGGTCAGCCGCACCACACCTTCGGCAAACAGCTTCTGCGCAAAGGCGCGCACGATCTTCGCGCCATGGCCGAGCGCGCGGCTGGCGAGGGTTATGTCTACGCCTCGCGATCCCTCTGGCATCTCAGCCTGCCATGGCTCTTCTTGCTGGTAAGATGGGTCCCAGTTTGGGATCCAAACCTGCACATAGCCAAGGAAAGCCTTGTCTAGGAAAACAGCGAAGCCACGGCTTTCACCGCTCGCTTCGCCCTCTTCGATCAGCTGCCATTCATGGTTGGCCTCGCCCCACCATTCTCCGACATGCGGCTCCCGCAGCATCGCCTTGAAGTCGGCTTCATGCTCGGCTCCTATCGGCTCGAAGCGATAGGTGGGATCGGTCATTCGGCTGCGTCTTCAATCATGTCGAGAATGACATTGTGGTTGGTGTAAACGCAGATGTCTGCAGCGATTTCCATGGCCTTGCGGGCGATGGTTTCGGCATCCACTTCGGTGTCATACAATGCGCGCCCGGCGGCTAGCGCATAGTTTCCGCCCGAGCCGATGGCGGCCACGCCATGCTCGGGCTCAAACACATCGCCTGCACCCGTGACCATCAACGAGATGTCCTTGTCGGCGACGAGCAGCAGCGCTTCGAGATTGCGCAGATATTTGTCCGTGCGCCAATCCTTTGCGAGCTCGACGGCAGCCCGCATGAGCTGACCGGGATATTGCTCCAGCTTCCGCTCGAGCCTTTCAAGCAGCGTGAACGCGTCAGCCGTGGCCCCGGCAAAACCACACACCACAGATCCGTCCCCGACACGGCGCACTTTGCGGCTGTTGCCCTTCATCACGGTCTGGCCCATGGACGCCTGGCCATCGCCGGCAATGACCACTTTGCCGTCCTTACGCACCATGATGATGGTGGTGGCGTGCACCTTCTGATTGAATGCGTTCTGCTCTGACATTCCAAACTCCGTTCGTTGAGCCGAACGTAAGTGCCCTTAAGATTCATACAAGCAACGCACGCAAGCAACGGCACAAAGGCGTTGACCAAGCTGCGCTTTGCGATTTGCCCTTCGCCCGCGCCCTGCTAGAAGGCGGCCATCTGGTTTGGAGAACATTATGGCGCGCAAAGCTTCCATCGAGCGCAAAACCAATGAAACAAGCATCGCTGTGGACGTGAATGTGGACGGCGAGGGCCGTTTCGACATCGCCACCGGCATTGGCTTTTTCGACCATATGCTGGAGCAGCTTTCCAAGCACTCGCTCATCGATATGAAGGTTCGTGCCGAAGGCGATCTGCACATTGACGCCCACCACACCACGGAAGACGTGGGCATTGCCCTTGGCCAGGCGCTTGATAAAGCGCTGGGTGATCGTCGCGGCGTCCGCCGCTACGCGTCGCTCGATCTGTGCATGGACGAAGCGCTGAGTTTTGCGGCGATCGATGTGTCCGGGCGCCCGTTCATGGTGTGGGATGTGGACTTCCCGTCCGGTGCGGTCGGCGGTTACGACACTGAGCTGTTTCGCGAGTTCTTCCACGCCTTTGCCATGAATGCGCGCACCACGCTGCACGTTAAAAATCTGTACGGTGCCAACACCCACCACATCGCTGAAACGCTGTTCAAAGTGGTTGCGCGGGTGCTCCGTGCTGCAACGGAGATCGATCCCCGCATGATGGACGAGGTGCCCTCCACCAAGGGCACTCTGACGGCCTGATGGCGCGGTACGATATTTACGAAAAGGCGGGTGAGCGCCGCGCAGTGCCTGATGGCTTGAGCGGTGCGGCCTTCTGGTTCGGCTCCTTCTGGCTTCTGGCAAAAGGGCTGTGGCTGGAGGCGCTGGCCGGGTTTGCTTTCGTCATTTTCGTCGCGCTGCCGGTGCTTCCATATGCGCCATGGGCCGCCTTGGGTTTGCTGGTCTGCCCGGCGCTCTACGCGTGGATTGAGGGGCATGCTCTGGTCGCACGTCGCCTGGAGCGCAAGGGCTGGAAGCACGTGGCCGCTGTGGAGGCTGCCAGCCGGGACGGTGCGCTGATCATGTACGAGGCCAGTTTGATGCGTTCGGGGTCCACGCCTCCGCCTCTGCCCAGTACGACGCCAGATGCCACCGCAATTGGACGGTCCAAGGTGCAAGGCACGATGCGCGGCCCGGCACCGTTTGGGCTGGAAGGTCTGTGAGCATGACCGACACGGTCGCCATCATCGACTACGGGTCTGGCAATCTGCGCTCCGCCACCAAGGCTTTTGAACGCGCTGCCCGCGAAACATCTCTCGATAGCCGTATCGTCCTGACCGCCGATCCCGAAGTGGTTGCCCAGGCGAGCCATGTCGTGCTTCCGGGCGTCGGTGCTTTTGCAGATTGCGCTGCGGGTCTGGCCGCCGTCGACGGGATGCGCGAGGCGATTGACGAAGCTGCCATCGAGAAGGGCAGGCCCTTCCTTGGCATATGCGTCGGCCAGCAGCTCATGGCCCGGCGTGGACTGGAGAAGGTCACGACTGACGGCTTTAGCTGGATTAAAGCCGATGTAATTGAGATCACGCCAGACGATCCGGAACTCAAGATCCCGCAGATGGGATGGAACACGCTGAACGTGCAAAGCGCGCATCCGGTCCTCAACGGCATTGCCACCGGCCCTGATGGTCTGCACGCCTATTTCGTGCACTCCTACCACATGGCTGACGTTCCGACTGAGCAACTGGTTGCGACCGCAGACTATGGCGGCCCCGTCACTGCGATCGTGGGCCGTGACAATCTTGTGGGCACACAGTTCCACCCCGAAAAGAGCCAGTCCCTCGGCCTGGCCCTGATCGCCAATTTTTTGAGGTGGCGGCCGTGAGCACGTGGATGGTCCGGGCAGGCAAAGGCTCAATCTACATTGACCGTTTTTTGAGCGAGAAGGTAGTTGGCATCGGGTGGAACGATGTGGGTGACCTTTCAAATTATCAAAGCCGCGAAGCAATCGTGTCTAGTGTCAATGCGACCTACGCCGAATGGCATCCGCAGAAGATCGCTATGGTCGCTGGGCAGCTATTTCGGTTTGCTCATGAGATCGAAATCGGTGATCGCGTGGTCGCGTATGACGCTTCGTCTCGCCAATACCAATGTGGAGAAATTCAAGGACCTTATCGGTTCTTACCAGATGAAATTGAGGAATTTCAGAATGTACGAGCTGTTCGCTGGGATCACGAAGCCGGAAGGGACCTGCTTTCAGAGGGTGCACGGAACAGCCTCGGATCCATTTCAACACTCTTTCAAATTAGTGATGAGATCAGTGCTCAGTTGTGGGGAGAGGCAACCAACCCCACTGATAACGTTGCGCCTGTAAAGTCTCTGGTCGACAATGACCGCAGTGAACTTCTCCTGACGGCTGACGACGCCGAAGAACAAGCAATCTCAATCATCTCGGATCAGATCTCGGCCATAGGTTGGTTTGAAATGCAGGAGCTTGTGGCCGCGCTTCTCCGAGCCATGGGATACAAGTCAACTGTTTCGCCAAAAGGTGGGGGTGATCGGGGTGTCGATGTGTTCGCATCTCCAGATGGTTTCGGCCTAGAGGATCCGAGGATATTCGTGGAAGTCAAACACAAGCTGGGTACAAGAATTGGACCAGGCGATATCCGTTCATTTATGGGCGGCCGCGCTGCTGGTGATAGATGCCTGTATGTCAGCACCGGAGGCTTCACCGCTGAGGCCCGCTATGAAGCTGAGTGGGCGACAGTGCCACTTCGGTTGATTGACCTGCAAAGCTTGGTCAACGCAGTGCTTTCTCACTATGCTAAGTTCGACGAGGAAGGGCGCGCAATTTTGGCTCTGCGTCCGGTGTACTGGCCAGTTGCATGAGTAGAATTCTCTTCCCTGCCATCGACCTCAAAGACGGCCAGTGCGTTCGGTTGAGGCTGGGCGATATGGATCAGGCGACGGTCTACAACGACTCGCCCGGTGCCCAGGCGGCTGCTTTCCAGGAACAGGGCTTCGAATGGCTGCACGTGGTGGATCTTAACGGCGCGTTTGCCGGCGAGGCGGTGAACGGCCACGCGGTTGAGGATATTCTGGCCCACACCACCAACCCGGTGCAGTTGGGCGGAGGCATTCGCACGCTTCAGCACATTGAGGGCTGGATCACGCGCGGCATCAGCCGCGTGATCCTCGGTACCATTGCCGTACGCAACCCGGACCTCGTGAAACAGGCCTGTCGGGAATATCCTGGCCGTGTCGCCGTGGGCATCGATGCCAAGGGTGGCAAGGTGGCCGTCGAAGGCTGGGCTGAAGCCTCAGAGCTGGGTGTGATCGAACTGGCGCAACGCTTTGAAGGCGCTGGCGTGGCTGCGATTATCTACACGGACATCGACCGTGACGGCATTCTGACCGGCATCAACTGGCCGTCCACGCTCGAGTTGGCCCGGGCCGTCGATATCCCCGTCATCGCGTCTGGTGGTTTGGCGTCGATGGACGACATCCACACGCTGGCATCGCCCGAATATGCCGCGCTCGAAGGCGCGATTTCTGGCCGCGCGCTCTATGACGGGCGTATCGACCCAGCTGAGGCTTTGGCGGTGCTCAAAGGCGTGCAGTCATGACCCTGAAAGCCCGCATCATCTCCTGCCTTAACGTTAAGGACTGCCCGCGCCGCCCGCAGCGCAGCGAGGACGCGCAAACGAAGAAGTGCGGCAATGAGGGAAGGTATATATGACCCTGAAAGCCCGGATAATCCCCTGCCTCGACGTCAAGGATGGCCGCGTCGTCAAAGGCGTGAACTTTGTTGATCTCGTTGATGCTGGCGATCCGGTGGAAGCAGCGATCGCCTATGACGCTGCCGGGGCGGACGAGCTTTGCTTTCTCGACATCACTGCATCGTCTGACAATCGCGAAACGATCTTCGATGTGGTCGCTCGGACGGCGGAGGCCTGCTTCATGCCACTGACCGTCGGTGGCGGCGTGCGCGCGGTTGCCGACATTCGCAAACTCTTGCTCGCCGGTGCTGATAAGGCCTCTATCAACACGGCCGCCGTGCGCAATCCGGATTTTGTGGCCGAAGCGGCCGACAAGTTCGGCAATCAATGCATCGTCGTTTCCATCGACGCCAAGAAGGTGGCCGGCTCTGGCACCGATCAGGCCGGAGAGGATCGTTGGGAGATTTTCACCCATGGTGGCCGTGAGGCGACTGGCATCAATGCGGTCGAATTCGCAGTGGATATGGTGGGCCGTGGCGCAGGTGAACTGCTCGTGACGAGTATGGATCGCGATGGCGCCAAGATCGGCTATGACCTCGGTCTGACCCGAGCCATTGCTGATGCTGTGCCAGTGCCGGTCATTGCTTCGGGTGGCGTTGGCGACCTTGATCATTTGGTCGAAGGCGTGCGCGAGGGTGGAGCGACTGCTGTTCTGGCGGCCTCCATCTTCCATTTCGGCACCTACTCCATTCCGGAAGCCAAACAGCACATGGCAGCGGCGGGCATCCCCATGCGGCTGGACGGAATGTCAGCATGAGCGATTTTTCCCTGAAGGATCTGGACCAAATCATCGCGAAACGCGCGGCGGCAAATGTGGAAAGCTCCTACACGCGGTCACTTCTCGACAAGGGCGTTACCAAAACTGCTGAGAAGCTGGGCGAAGAAGCTGTGGAGGCTGTTATTGCCGCTGTGGCGCAGGACGAGGCTGCTCTTTGCGGAGAAGCGGCTGATGTTCTCTATCACTTGCTGGTATTGCTGCGCGCGCGGGGCATCGCCCTGGATGACGTTATGGCCGAGCTTGAGCGCCGCACGGGCCAGAGTGGCCATGAAGAGAAGGCGAGTCGGACGCCATAAGGCAAACGGCCGCCATGTGAGCCCGTTCTGTTGATCGGGTGCGCAGTTGGAATAGGTGAGGGCACGGCATCGATGCTTGATCGCAACAAAGTCGAGCGCTTCGACGTGGACGGTGATGGCGAACCTGATCTGCTCGATCAGCTTGCCGACGACCCCAATTCTCCATTTCGATCCTTTACCGCTGCCCAGTGGGCTGAGCTGCGCGCCGACACTCCGCTGTCTCTGACGGAGGAAGAGGTCAACCGCCTGAGGGCGCTGGGCGACCCCATCGATCTGGATGAAGTTCGCCGCATCTATCTGCCGCTGTCGCGCATGCTTGCCATGCATGTTGAAGCGATGAGTACGCTCCACGCCGCGCGCACCGAGTTCATGCAGGATGTAGGGGCGCACAAAAGCCCGTTCATCATCGGCATTGCGGGCTCTGTTGCAGTGGGAAAGTCCACGACCGCGCGCCTCTTGACGGAGCTTCTGAAGCGCTGGCCTCTGCAAAGCGACGCCAGCCCGAAGGTACAGCTGATCACCACGGACGGGTTTCTGCACCCCAACGCCTATCTCGAAGAGCATGATCTGATGAGCCGGAAGGGTTTTCCCGAAAGCTATGACGTCAAAGCGCTTCTGGGTTTCCTGGCAGACATCAAAGCCGGACGCGCCGCAGTGCGCGCGCCGGTTTACAGCCATATGGTCTATGATGTGGTGCCCGGTGAGTTTGAAGTCGTGGACCAGCCAGACATTCTGGTTTTCGAGGGGATCAACGTGCTCCAGACCCGCGAGCTTCCACCCGAGGGCAGGGTGGTTCCATTTGTGTCGGACTTCTTCGATTTCTCCATCTTTGTGGACGCTGATGAAGACGATATCGAGCGCTGGTACGTTGCCCGTTTCATGGATCTCTGGCGTACGGCTTTTCGGGATAAGACCAGTTTCTTCCACCGCTTCACCGAGCTCAATGCGGAGGAGGCGGAAGACATGGCCCACGAAATCTGGACCGACATCAACCTCAAAAACCTCCATGACAACATCCAGCCCACCCGACCACGCGCTGATCTGATCCTTCGCAAGGGGCAAGAGCATCTCGTCGAGCAGGTTCTGCTCAGACGGCTGTGAGGCCCAAATCGTTTCGCTATCCCTTGGCAAATGCCCCTGCGTCATGCGACGGTTCCGTGGGTCTTCATCGGCAGGAGTTGGGGTATGATCAGGAAACTGGCTTTTAAGGCGCTCGCGGTGGTATTGGGTCTGGCCTTGGTGGGCGTGGCTCCGACATCCATAGCATTTGCGCAATCCGATCACGAAGCTCGCGCCTGCGCCTTTGTTGCAGCCATGACCCAAAGCCCGGACGCGGTTGCCACGCAGTTCGAACAGCAGGCAACCTATCTGTCGGAAGCTGATGTGGCGTCTGTGGCCGTCAAACTGCGCCAGCAATTGGTGCAGTTCGAATTCCAGGAAGCCGCCATGTATCCCATGGTTGATCTGGCGACCTACAAAGAGTTCTTCATCATCGCCAGTTCGCCGAAACTGACGCCGGTTTTCTTCCGGTTGAGTTATGCGCTCGTGGGCGAACAGCTCGAGCTGGTGAACTTCATCTACAACACCGACTTTGACGTCGTTTCGGCTCCGGCTTTGGGGGCCAGTCCGGCTCCCGTGCCCTGCTAAAACCCGCAGTTCCGAGGCGCCCAGAAAATTCATCTGAGGCGTTGCGGCCCCCCTTGGCCATTCTTATATAGCCCGAGAAGCGCTTTCACGGCCGCCAAACCGTGTTTGCATCCCGTTTATTTAGGGTCTGGTAGATCGCCGAAACGAGGGCGTAACGCCCGTTTTGGCTGGACCGGAGGCTGGAACAGCTCCGTACAGGCCGCTGAGAGGAAAGACAGATGGCTAAAGTTATTGGTATCGACCTTGGCACCACCAACTCCTGCGTGTCCGTGATGGATGGCAAGGACCCCAAGGTAATCGAGAATGCGGAAGGCGCGCGCACGACCCCTTCCATGGTGGGCTTCACCGACGAAGGCGAGCGGCTTGTGGGGCAGCCCGCCAAGCGTCAGGCGGTTACCAATCCCGAAAACACTCTTTTCGCCGTCAAGCGTCTGATCGGTCGTCGGTTCGATGACCCGGCTGTGACGAAAGATAAGAAGCTCGTTCCCTACAACATCGTCAAAGCCGATAATGGCGACGCGTGGGTTGAGGTGAATGACGAGAAATTCTCGCCGAGCCAGGTGTCCGCCATGATCCTTCAGAAAATGAAGGAAACGGCTGAAGCCTATCTCGGTGAAACTGTGGAGCAGGCCGTTATCACGGTTCCTGCCTACTTTAACGACGCCCAGCGCCAGGCCACCAAGGATGCTGGCAAGATCGCGGGCCTTGAAGTGCTGCGCATCATCAACGAGCCCACGGCGGCGGCCCTTTCCTACGGCCTCGACAAGGATGATGGCAAAACCATCGCCGTGTACGACCTTGGCGGCGGCACCTTCGACGTGTCGATCCTTGAGATCGGCGACGGCGTGTTCGAGGTGAAGTCCACCAATGGTGACACCTTCCTCGGTGGTGAGGACTTCGACATGGTGCTGGTGGATTACCTCGCCGGCGAGTTCAAGAGAGATCAGGGCATTGACCTGAAAGGCGACAAGCTCGCTCTGCAGCGTCTTAAAGAAGCGGCTGAGAAAGCGAAGATCGAGCTTTCCTCTTCCACGCAGACTGAGATCAACCTGCCGTTCATCACAGCCGATGCGTCCGGACCCAAACACCTGACCTTGAAGCTGACCCGCGCCAAGCTGGAAAGCCTGGTAGAGAAGCTCATCAAGCGCACGGTCGATCCCATGAAAGCCGCGTTGAAGGACGCTGGCATGTCGGCCTCTGACGTGGATGAAGTGGTGCTGGTCGGCGGTATGACCCGCATGCCGAAGGTCCAGGAAACCGTGAAGCAGTTCTTCGGCAAGGAGCCGCATAAGGGCGTGAACCCTGACGAAGTCGTGGCCATGGGCGCCGCCATTCAGGCCGGCGTTCTGCAGGGCGACGTGAAGGATGTTCTGCTGCTCGACGTGACCCCGCTGTCGCTGGGTATTGAAACACTGGGCGGTGTGTTCACCCGCCTGATCGACCGCAACACGACGATCCCGACCAAGAAGAGCCAGGTGTTCTCCACGGCCGAAGACAATCAGAACGCCGTGACCATTCGCGTGGCCCAGGGCGAGCGTGAGATGGCCCAGGACAACAAGCTGCTCGGCCAGTTTGATCTTGTTGGCATTCCCCCGGCCCCGCGCGGCGTGCCGCAGATCGAAGTGACCTTCGACATTGATGCCAACGGCATCGTCAATGTGAAGGCGCAGGATAAGGGCACCGGCAAGGAACACGAGATCCGCATCCAGGCTTCGGGTGGTCTCTCGGATGAAGAAATCGACAATATGGTCAAGGACGCCGAGGCGAACGCCGATGCCGATAAGACCCGCCGCGAGGCCGTTGAGGCCAAGAACAATGCCGAAGGCCTCATCAACTCCGCCGAGCAGAACCTGAAAGACTATGGCGACAAGGTTTCCGAAGAAGACCGCACCGCCATCCAGACAGCTATTGACGAGCTGAAGGAAGAAGTGGCGAAGGACGAGCCTGAGACGGAAGCGCTGAGCGCGAAGTCCCAGACATTGGCTGAGGCTTCGATGAAACTTGGCCAGGCCATGTATGAAGCACAGGCCGCCCAGGACGCGGCGGCCGATGCAGCCGCCGATGCCGCCGACAGCGCGGACGATGACGTTGTCGACGCCGATTTCGAAGAGATCGATGACGAAGACGAGAAGAAGTCGGCCTGATCAATCCGAAACTAAGGGGGCGGAGCCAATCGAGGCACCGCCCTTTACTTCCTGCCGGTGTGCAACGTGAACATCTGACAGGAGGCATGGATCGAAGGATCTGCCGCCCGTGAATTTCTCTCACCCAGACATTGCCAATGATCGCGCTTTTGGCCGGTTCGAGCCAACGAGCCTGAGGGCTGGGCTGCTTGATGCGGCTAGATCTCTGTACCCTGACCGAAAAGGCGGGCTGGCCAGCATCCCTCGCTTCTTCTCGTCGGCATCGCGCAAGGCTGCGCTGGCTGCGCTCGACACGCCGTTGGATCGTACCCTCCCGTGGGGACATCAGGCACGGCTTTACGGTCGCGACAATACGACGGACAAATATCTGATGTACGGCATCGAGCCCGTGCATGCCGTGGAACTGGCGGCCATGCGTGCCGTCGCCACTCATGCTGGTGAACCGATCTACTTTCTCGATATCGGTGGCAATTCCGGCCTCTACACTCTTCAGGCATGGCATGCGCTTGCCGCCGCCAAGACACCGATTGATGCGTGGCTGTGCGTGGAGCCCAATCCGAACATGCGCAAACGCCTGTCGGAAAATCTCGCCATGAACGGTCTGCACGCCGTCACCATGGTCGATTGTGCTCTGTCGGACCGCGACGGCGAAATCGAGATGGAAACCGACTTTTCCAACTTGGGCAAAGTGCGCATTCCGCTTGATGGCGAAAAGGCACGCAAGCCGTTGAAGGTCCAGATGACGACGCTCGCGAAGATGCTTGAGGCATTCGGCGAGGGCACGCCTCACATCGTGAAGGTGGATATTGAAGGCCACGAACAGGTGATGTTCGAGGCGTTCTGGACGGAAGCCCCGGATGTTCGGCCCCAGCTGATCGTGCTCGAGATGTGGCGCGGTAAGGAAGAAGAACAGACGGCCTGCATGGAGCGGGGTGGCTATCGATTTGTCGCAAAGCCCTCTGAGAACGCCATCTTCCTACATGAGAGCGTGCCGGACCTGCCGGAGTTGAAGAGCTGACCATGGCCAAGACGGATTATTACGAATTGCTGGGCGTGGATCGGGGCGCCGATGAGAAGGCGCTCAAGAGCGCATTTCGCAAGCAGGCCATGAAGTTTCATCCGGATCGCAATCCGGGCGATGCGTCGGCGGAAGCCAAGTTCAAAGAGCTCAACGAAGCCTACGAAGTTCTGAAGGATCCACAGAAGCGTGCTGCCTATGACCGCTTTGGCCACTCCGCCTTTGAGCAGGGCGGTCCCGGTGGCATGGGCGGTGGCTTTGGCGGCGGCGCTGGCATGGGTGCCGGCGGATTCTCCGACATCTTCGAAGACATTTTCGGCGACATGATGGGCGGCCGTTCCCGGCGCGGCCCGAGCCAGCGCGGGCGCGGCGCTGACCTCCAATACAATATGGAAGTCACCCTCGAAGAAGCGTTTGCTGGTAAGACGGCTGAGATCGAAGTGCCGACGTCGGTGCGCTGTGACACCTGCGATGGCACCGGTGCGAAGCCGGGCACCAGCCCGACCACCTGTACGCTTTGCGGCGGGGCAGGCCGCATCCGCCGGGCGCAAGGTTTCTTTTCGGTCGAGCAGACCTGCCCACAATGCAATGGCCGCGGCGAGGTCGTGACCGATCCCTGCGTGGACTGCGGCGGAACCGGCAAGCGCCAGGAAACGCGGTCTCTTTCGGTCAACGTTCCCGAGGGCATTGAAGACGGCACGCGCATCCGTCTGGCAGGCGAAGGCGAAGCGGGAACACAAGGTGCTGCCTCGGGCGACCTTTACATCTTCCTCTCCATCAAGCCCCATGAGTTCTTCCAGCGTGATGGCGCAGATATCTATGCACGGGTGCCGGTCTCAATGACGTCGGCCTCCCTCGGGGGTTCCTTCGAAGTGCCGACCCTGGATGGCGGCAAAACCCGGGTGAAGGTTCCCGAAGGCACCCAGACCGGCAAGCAGTTTCGCCTGAAAGGCAAGGGCATGCCGGTCCTGCGTTCAAGCCAGGTGGGTGACATGTACATTCAGGTCCAGGTGGAAACACCCGCTAATCTGACCCGCCGCCAACGGGAACTGCTGGAAGAGTTCGAGAGCCTCTCGGGCGATCACAACAGTCCGGAAAGCGCCGGTTTTTTTGATCGCATGAAGAGCTTCTTCGGTTAAGACAAGCCGCGCAGTGCCGCGCCGTCCAAAGCGGCAGAAGATTGCCATATGCGAATGTTCGAGAGCGCCGTTTTGCTTTTTCACGCTGGCGCGCTTCCCATGGCGCGTTCATCACCCTTTGTGTGACAGCGCAATGAAATTTGCCGCCTGACGGCTCTCTGCTCAATCTTCAGGCATGGCTGATCGTTGACCATGCCCCAACGTCATGTCAGCCTTTTTTGGGACCGCGCGTCACCGGCACACGCGGAACAAGCGACACAATGAGGCGGCCATGACAAAGCGCGACAGACGTTCCAGCACTTCTCTTCCCATCTTTGGAGGCCCGCTTTCGGGCTTCGGTTTTGCCGGTGAGACTAGCCGCCGCCAGTTCCTTGGCGGGCTCGGTGCGATGACGGCTTTGGCCGCCATGCACCCCTTCTCAGCCCGTGCGATGGGCAATCAGGCGCACCTGCGTGTGATGGAGACGACGGACCTGCACGTTCATGTGTTTCCCTATGACTATTATGGCGATCGTCCCGTCGACACGGTCGGTCTGTCGCGTACGGCTTCCATCGTGAATGGCATTCGGGCTGAAGCCACCAATGCCATCCTCGTCGACAATGGCGACTTCCTTCAAGGTAACCCGATGGGGGACTATATCGCTTACGAGCGCGGCATGAATGACGGTGACGTGCACCCCATCATCAGCGCCATGAATGCGCTAGGCTTTGACTGCTCGACACTCGGCAATCACGAGTTCAACTACGGTTTGGACTTCCTGATGAAGAGCCTGAATGGCGCTGACTTCCCGGTCGTTTGCGCCAACGTGGCGAAGGGTGACCTGACCGCTAGCGCAACCTCCGACGATCTTCTTCTCAAACCATACGTCCTTCTGGATCGCGTGGTGACCGATGGTTCTGGTCAGGAACACACCATCAAGGTGGGCCTGATCGGCTTTGTGCCCCCTCAAATCATGGTGTGGGATGAACGTCATCTGCGCGGCAACGTTTCGGCGCGGGATATTGTGGAGTCGGCCCGTGCCTTTGTGCCGGAGATGCGCGAGCAGGGAGCGGACATCATTGTGGCTCTGTCTCACTCGGGCATCGGTTCAGCAGACTATACCGATGGCATGGAGAATGCCTCTGTACCCCTTGCCCAGGTGGAGGGTATTGATGCCCTCGTGACCGGCCACAGCCATTTGGCTTTCCCTGGGCCTGCTTTTGATGGCTTCGCGGCCGTCGACGCAGCCAAGGGAACGATCCATGGCAAGCCTGCCGTGATGGGCGGCTTCTGGGGCTCGCACCTCGGCCTCATCGATCTGATGCTGCAAAAGGACGGCGACCAGTGGCGCGTGGTGGACTTCACCACCGAGGCGCGTCCAATCTATGAGCGGGGCGAAGACCGGAAGGTCACCGCACTTGTTGAGGACGATGCAACCGTGCTCGACGCCGCCCGCGCCGACCACGAAGCAACCTTGGCCTATGTGCGCCGCGCCGTGGGCAAAACCGACGCGCCCCTGCATTCCTATTTCGCCCTGGTGGCCGACGATCCATCGGTTCAGATCGTCAGTCAGGCCCAGCTTTGGTACACGGAGCAAATGCTGAAGGGTACGGAGTTCGAGGGTCTGCCGCTTCTCTCCGCCGCCGCGCCGTTCAAGGCCGGTGGCCGTGGTGGCCCGGACTACTACACAGATGTTGAGACAGGTGCCGTTGCGATCAAGAACGTGGCCGATCTCTATCTCTATCCGAACACAGTGCGAGCCGTCGCTATCACCGGCGCAGAGGTGAAGGATTGGCTTGAGCGTTCGGCTGGGATCTTCAACCAGATCGAGCCGGGCGCCAGCGACCAGGCGCTGATCAATCCAAGTTTCCCGTCTTACAATTTCGATGTGATCGATGGCGTCACCTATGAGGTGGACCTCAGCCAGCCCTCAAAGTTCGGGCCAAAAGGCGAGCTCGAGAATGCCGATGCAAACCGCATCGTGAACCTGCGCCACAAGGGCGAACCCATCGACCCTGATCAGAAATTCGTTGTGGCCACCAACAATTACCGTGCTGGCGGTGGTGGCAACTTCCCCGGTATCAATGCGGATGCCGTCATTCTGGAGGCGCCGGATACCAACCGCGATGTCATCGTGCGCTACATTGTGGAGCAGGGCACGATCAGCCCCAGCGCAGATGCCAATTGGAGCTTCATGCCCATGGACGGCACCAGCGTGACCTTCGACACCGGCCCCGGTGGCAAGGCGCATATGGAAAACGTCAAGGGCGTTGCCATTGAAGCGGCTGGCGAGGGCGACGATGGTTTTGCGCGCTATCGCATCGATCTGGCCGGCTCATAGGGCCGGCCAAAAGCCGGTCGAAACGCTTCGGGTGGGAGCGGGAGCCTAGCTCCCGCCTGCCTGCTCCAGTTCGGCGACCTTGCCCGGTGAGTTGAGCGTCCAGTCATATTGATGGTCCGCGATGGAGCTTGCACTTCGCACAGCCGACGCGAGCTCGCCTTCTGCGTGGGGCGCAATATGCGCCAGCACGGCTGCATCGGTCTTGCCAAAATCCTTTGCGAACCAGTCGTAGATCTTTGAGACCACCACGCCGCCGTTTCCGGTCACCCGCACGCCGCGCGGATGGTTGACGAAGCTCCGAGCGGCGGCATCCAATTCGGCGTTCAGATTAGCAGCAACCCATGGCTCGGCCTTGAGGTTCGGGCAGCTGAACGAAGCGCAATTGATGGAATAGTGGATCCTTGGCTCATTCATCTGCCGCAGAATCTCGTGCTCAATATTGTTAAGCGTGAGCGCGATGCCGTTCACATCCACCAGCGGCACATCCCATGGTCCGCCAGAGGCCGCCGATTTGATGCCTCCAAAGAGGCCTAGTTTCGGCTTGCGGTTCTCTGGCACGGAGATGGAAATGTCTTTGATGCTCCGCGTTTCGCCGGCATCAATCACCACATCCAGCGTCACGGCATTGTACAGGTTCGACCAGTAAGCGATCTGCTGGTTGCGGGTGAGGTCTGTCGGGTTGATGGCCTCAAGGCTGGCAATATAGCCGTCCAGCGCCTGCCGATCTCCTCCGCTCACAGCGGCATAGTCAAAAGCGGTGATGCCTGTAGCCGAAACGGACACGTAAGTGTCCAACAGACGCGCATAGGTCGAGTTGTCGATGTTGACAGTCGCGGAGCCCGCCGCCTTTGAGAAGGCCCGAGTGATCTCGCGCTTGGAGAGGATTTCGCCTTCTGCCAACTCCGATGCCGCGAGGGGTGCGGTCAGGCTGAGGCTGATTCCGACGGCAAGCAGTGCCTTGGGTAGAACAGTGGTGTCTATGCGAGACGGGTGTGAAAATGTGGGCATGGGGCGGTCCTTTGTGATCGCTCCAAATTGTCGTTCCAGTCCACAACCTCAACCAAACTCTGCTCACAAGCGCGTCAGCGGCGCATGGGGGTCAGACTTGGGGTCAGGTCTTGTCAGGCAAACGCGCCATGGCAGTGCTTGTATTTCTTGCCGGAGCCACAGGGGCACATCTCATTTCGGCCAACCTTGCCCCATGTGGATGGATCGTTGGGATCGCGGTTCTCCGGAGCCACGGCAGCAACCATGGCCGCGCCTGCGCCGCCAGCCTTTGCAACCGTTCCGCCATCGGCCGTGTTGCGCCCGGTGAGCGGATCGACATTGGTTTCTTCCACGGCGCCGAAGTCTGGTGCTTCCGGTTCTGCTGGCTGCTGCACCAGTGTGGCGAGGCTGAGCTGAGTGGTCACCGCCCGTCGCAGCTGGCTGAGCATCGATTGAAACAGCTCAAAGCTTTCGGACTTGTATTCGTTGAGCGGGTCGCGCTGGGCGTAGCCGCGCAGTCCGACGACTGAGCGCAGATTGTCCAGATTCTCAAGATGCTCGCGCCATAGGTGGTCGAGCGTCTGCAGCATCACGGATTTCTGCACCTGATCCCACATGTCCTGACCGAACATCTCGATCTTCTCGGCCTCAAGCTTCTTGCCCTCGGCAATCAGCCTTTCGGTGATCTCCTGTTCGGCGATCCCGTCTTCTTCGGCCCATGCCTTCACCGGCAGTTCGCGGTTGAGGAAGGTCTGTGATGCCGTCACCAGCCCATCCACATCCCACTGTTCCGCATAGGCGTTCTCTGGGATGTGCTGCGCCACAATGTCTTCGATGACCTCTTCGCGCATGTCGGCAATGGTCTCTGTGATGGGCTCTTCGCCCTTCATCAGATCGATGCGCTGGTCGAAGATCGCCTTACGCTGATCGTTCATCACATCGTCGAACTTCAAGAGGTTCTTGCGGATGTCGAAGTTGCGGGCCTCAACCTTCTCCTGCGCCCGCTCCAGTGCCTTGTTGATCCATGGGTGGATGATGGCTTCATCCTCCTCAAGACCCAGCTTGCGCAGCATGCCGTCCATGCGATCAGAGCCAAAGATGCGCATCAGATCGTCTTGGATCGACAGGTAGAATTTCGAGCGGCCGGGGTCGCCTTGGCGGCCCGAGCGGCCCCGCAACTGGTTGTCGATGCGGCGGCTTTCATGGCGCTCGGAAGCCAGAACGTAAAGACCGCCGGCGGCGAGGGCCTGTTCCTTCAGCTTCGCGATATCGGCGCGGATTTTCTCTTCCTTGGCGTCGCGTTCCGCGCCCTCAGGCATCTCGCCCAGCTCTTGGGCGATGCGCATGTCGGCATTGCCGCCCAGCTGAATGTCCGTGCCTCGACCGGCCATATTGGTCGCGATGGTGATCGCTCCCGGCACACCGGCCTGCGACACGATATAGGCTTCCTGCTCGTGGTAGCGGGCGTTCAGGACTTGGAAGTCCTTGACCCCGGCTTCAGCCAGTTTGCTAGCCAGAAGCTCGGACTTTTCAATCGAGGTCGTGCCCACAAGGATGGGCTGGCCCTTGCCGCTCGCATCTTTGATCTCTCGAACGATGGCGCGGTACTTCTCTTCGACGGTCCGATAGACTTCGTCGCTCTCATCAATGCGGGCGACGGGGCGATGGGTTGGCACCTCGATCACTTCGAGGCCGTAAATGTCCTGAAACTCCGAGGCTTCCGTCATGGCCGTACCGGTCATGCCCGACAGTTTCTCGTACATGCGGAAGTAGTTCTGGAAGGTAATGGATGCGAGAGTCTGGTTCTCGGGTTGGATCTTGACCTTCTCTTTGGCTTCGATGGACTGGTGCAGCCCCTCGGAGAAACGGCGGCCCGGCATCTGGCGGCCGGTGAACTCGTCAATGATGACCACATCACCGTTCTGGACGATGTAATCCTTGTCCCGGGTGAAGAGCTTATGGGCCTTCAGCGCATTGTTGACGTGGTGCACGATGGAGACGTTCTCAACATCGTAGAGATTGCCGTCTTCGGGCAGAAGGCCTGCTTGCTTCAGAGCCACTTCCAGCGCTTCATTGCCCTCTTCTGTGAAGGTGACCGTGCGCGCTTTCTCATCGATCTCATAGGCATCTTCCGGCAGTTGCGGAATGAAGCCGTCGACGGATGTGTACAGGTCGGTCTTGTCCTCCACAGGGCCGGAAATGATGAGCGGCGTGCGCGCTTCGTCGATCAGAATGGAGTCGACTTCATCGACGATGGCGAAGTGGAAGCCACGCTGCGACATCGAAGCGAGATCGTACTTCATATTATCGCGCAGATAGTCGAAACCGAACTCATTGTTCGTCCCATAGGTGATATCGCACCCATAGGCCTCACGGCGCTCTTCATCGTTCAGCGCGTTCACGATCACACCCGTCGTCATGCCCAGTTGAGCGAACACCTGGCCCATCCATGCGGAGTCGCGTTGGGCCAGATAGTCGTTCACGGTCACCACATGGGCGCCCTTGCCGGGCAGGGCATTCAGGTAGGCCGCCAGCGTGGCAACCAGCGTCTTGCCTTCACCGGTGCGCATCTCGGCGATGGAGCCTTCATTCAGAACCATGCCGCCCATGAGCTGCACGTCGAAATGGCGCAACCCGATAGAGCGCACGGCTGCTTCTCGCACGGCGGCGAAGGCCGGAACCAACAAATCATCGAGGCTCCTGCCATTGGCGATCTCGGCGCGGAACTCGTTGGTCTTGGCGCGCAGTGCATCGTCGCTCAGCGCCTGCATCTCCGGCTCCAGGGCGTTGATGGCATCAACCTGTGGCTGGAACTTCTTGATGCGGCGATCATTTGACGAGCCGAAAACCTTGCGGGCAATGCCCCCGAAACCGAGCATGGGAAACCTCGTGGCGAGCCGCAATTGCGGCTTTGCGGCTGCCGCCGCCGGATTGAACTCTCGGGCCGCAAGCGGCTCGAAAGCGCCGCAGATGCGGCGTTTTGACTGGCAGTGAGATAAGAGTGGGTCTGACCCATGTCAACGCGCCGCAATGGCGCTCTCATCCCAATGCAGGCACGCCTTTTCCCGTTCTCGGGAGCGCAAAGTGATCGCCGCCATGCGCGGTGGAGAAAACCTCTCGGATGGGGTTTCGCGTCTGGTCCTGTCGAGGCATTGTGCGCGCAACTCGAGCGCCCGCCGCACAAGTCGCCAATGACTGCGGATGAGGGGGCTTCATCAAATCCGGAGAACCCTCATCATGACCTTCATGTTCAAACCCCAAACCGCCTTCAAACTATCGCTTGGCAGTATGCTTCGCGGGTCGGCGGCAATATCGCTCGCTACCGGGCTTGCGCTGAGTGCACCGGCAGCCTTCGCACAGGATGCCGATCCCGGCGAGGTTCTGGCTCGTGTCGGGGATGCTGAAATCACCCGTGCCGATGTGGAGATCGACCTCAAGGAGCTTGGCGCCCAGTTCCAGCGCGTGCCGGAGAACCAGCGTATCGGTGCTGTGGTTAACACGTTGATCGACTTTGAAGTCATGTCGCAGAAAGCCGAGGCCGATGGTCTTGGTTCCGATCCTGAGTTTGAAGCTCTGATGCGTCTCAACCGCAAGCGGGCTCTGCACGATACATATTTCCGCAAAACCGAAGTTGAGCAGTTGGATGAAGCTGCGGTTCAAGCGGCCTACGAGCAACAAACAGCGCCCCTGCGCGATCAGGTCGAGGTTCGGGCACGGCACATTCTCCTCGAGACGGAAGAAGCGGCCCGTGAGGTGATTGCCGAGCTGGACGGCGGCGGCGACTTTGAGACCTTGGCCAAAGAAAAATCCACCGGACCCAGCGGACCCGCTGGTGGCGATCTGGGCTTCTTTGGCAAAGGCCGCATGGTCCCGGCCTTTGAAGAGGCAGCTTTCGCCCTTGAGGCGGGCACCTACACAACCGACCCTGTGCAAACCCAGTTCGGCTTCCACGTGATCAAGGTCGAGGAGAACCGCCCTGTTCCGGTTCCGCCGCTCGCCCAGGTGGAGGCACAGATCCGCCAGCAGCTCCTTCAGCAGCGTTATGTCGAGGCCGTCCGCGAGCTCCGCGAGGCGACTGAAATCGAGATCGTCGCAGGGCAGCCCGGTGCAGACGGTGAAGGCACACAGGCTCAATAGAGGGCCTTTGGAGTTTCAAGTGCCATGGTGTTGAAGCGCTCACCGCTTGCCCCGGCCAGCCAGGCTCAGCTGCCGCCCATTGTGGGCGTGCGGCTTGCAGCCGTGGCCGCAGGCCTGAAGTACCAAGATCGCGACGACCTGCTTCTTATGTCGTTGGATCCGGGCACCCGTGTTGCGGGCGTATTCACCCGTTCGGCCTGTGCGTCCGCGCCCGTCGATTGGTGTCGCGAGCATCTATCCAGCGGTCAAGCGCGCGCTCTTGTGGTCAATGCCGGGAACGCCAATGCGTTCACGGGCCGCAAGGGGTCTGAAGCTGCCGAACTTACCGCTAAAGCAGCGTCTAGCGCTGTGGGTTGCGCGCCCGGCGAGGTATTTCTCGCTTCCACCGGTGTCATAGGCGAGCCCTTGGATGCCTCGGGCTTTCAGGATCACCTGCGGAAACTGGAAGCTGATCTGTCGGCGGATGCGTGGGACCGGGCGGCATCCGCTATCATGACCACTGACACTTTCCCAAAACTTGCGACTGCCAGCGCCGAGATTGATGGGCAGACTTTCACTATCAACGGCATCGCCAAGGGCTCCGGCATGATTGCGCCCGACATGGCCACCATGCTCGGTTTCATCGCCACCGACGCGCCTTTGTCGGCGTCGGTGCTGCAGGCCCTCCTGTCAAAGGAGACCAACCGGACGTTCAACGCCATCACCGTGGACAGTGATACGTCCACCTCCGACACCGTTCTGGCCTTTGCAACCGGGTCGGGAGATCTGATCTCCGATCCGGACGATCCTTCGCTTGCCGATTTTGCTTCAGCCTTTGCGGGCGTGATGCGCGACCTCGCCATGCAGATCGTCCGGGATGGGGAGGGAGCCAGCAAGCTGGTGGAAGTGCGCGTCGAGGGCGCTGAGTCCAATATGTCTGCTCGCACCATCGCCATGGCCATAGCCAATTCGCCCTTGGTGAAGACCGCCATTGCCGGCGAAGACGCCAATTGGGGCCGGGTGGTTATGGCCGTCGGCAAGGCCGGCGAACCCGCCGACCGCGACAGGCTCGGCATCTGGTTTGGCGATGTTCAGGTTGCGGTGGATGGCGAGCGGGCGCCGGGTTATTCCGAGGAGGCCGCGTCCGCGCATATGAAGCAGGACGAGATTTCACTTCGCGTCGAGCTTGGCATCGGTGGCGGCAGCTACACCGCCTACACATGCGACCTCACGAAGAGATATATTGAGATCAATGGCGACTATCGCTCATGACCTCTACGCCGCTTCCAAAGGTACGGAGGCTGGAGGCCGCCGGGTTCAGGGCATGGCCCTCTCAGCAGAGCCTCTATGATGGCGCGTGGCTTTATCGCATCAGCCCCACACAGGATGGCAGACGCATCAACTCTGTCACCCCGCTCGACCCTGGTGACGACAAGGCGGTGATTGAACGCCTGTCCAAGGCCGGGGGGGAGTTTGAGAAGGCCGGACGGCCGCTCATCTTTCGCGAGACGCCCCTGATGCCCCAGAGCGTCCTCGATGTCTTTTTGGCAGACGGCTGGTCGGCCGAGGGCGAGAGCTATGTGCAGATATGTGCCCTAAACGCCCTCGATCTGAGCGAGGCAAAGGAACAGCTGCCCTATCGTGACGTTTCGGGCTGGGCCGAGCAGTTCATCGCCATTCGGGAGCAAAAGCCGGAGCAGGCACGCCCCTTGGCGGAAGCCATTTCCGGTATTGAGCCGGACGTTGGCCTGTTCCTCACACAGGACGAAGCTTCCAATCCCACTGCGACGGTGATGGCTGTTCACGACCGGGATATGGTCGGCGTGTTTGAAGTTGCGGTGGCGCAAAGTGCCCGCCGCCAAGGCCTCGCCCGCAGGCTGGTGATGAGCGCCCTTCGGTGGGCGGTGAAACGCGGTGCCAAGACCGCTTGGCTGCAGGTGGAAGCTGACAATCAGGCCGCCCGTGGGCTCTATGACAGCCTCGGTTTCGAAACGGCCTATCCCTATCGCTATTGGCGGGCACCATGACCATCAATGACAAACCCATGGTGCTGGTGGTTGCCTGCGCGTTGGTGGACACTGACGAACGGATCCTGCTGGCTCAACGCCCCGAGGGCAAAAGCATGGCGGGTCTTTGGGAGTTCCCCGGCGGCAAGATCGAACAGGGCGAGACGCCGGAGCAAGCTTTGTTGCGCGAGCTTGGCGAAGAGCTCGGTGTGACCACAAAAGAGGATTGTCTCGCGCCGCTGACCTTTGCGAGCCACAGCTATGACAAGTTCCATCTCCTGATGCCGCTCTATATCTGCCGACGGTTTCAGGGCTTCCCCGTCGCCAAGGAAGGGCAGACCCTGAAATGGGTGAGCGCCTCTAGGCTCCGGGACTATGGTATGCCGGAAGCCGACATTCCTCTTATCGCTCCATTAACCGATATTTTAAGGTCCTGACCGATCCTCCCCGAAGGGCGCCACACCGGCGCTTAAGAGGGTTGGGACCATGCTGGAATCAAAATTCAGACGTTTTGCGAAAGCCTCCGACGGGCTCACCACGCTGGAGTTCAGTCTGATGGCGTGCGTTACAGCCTTGGGGGCTGGCATGCTGCTGGTGCCCATGCTTGATCGAGCCAGCAATCCGGAGATCATACGTTCGGCCTCCAACGGACCCATCGACATGACCGTGACTGGCTCCGTTCGCTCTGATCCCACCGTTCAGGCGCCGCAGGGCCTTAAGGTGCGCTACATCTTCCGGTCCGTGCTGCAGGACAAGGATCAGCCGCCCTGCGTCGCCTACACCAACGGCACCAATAACGGCCACTGCTGACCAATTTCGGGTCGCACTGGTTAATCGCCCGCGAAAATCTTACGGGCTCTGGCAACGCTCTGGTCAATCCTTCGGTCTAAGTTGCCGCGGAAGATCCAAGGGGCGAAGCGTGTTGTTTTCGGTTTTTAGCAGATTTGTC
Organism: Pseudomonadota bacterium; assembly: GCA_039816825.1. Classification (GTDB taxonomy): domain Bacteria; phylum Pseudomonadota; class Alphaproteobacteria; order Rhizobiales; family Rhizobiaceae; genus JBCBXA01. The sequence continues at coordinate 35,258 of JBCBXA010000008.1, forward strand.
AGGCAGACATCCGGCGCAACTGCCATCGAATACGGCCTTATCGCTTCCCTGATCGCCATTGGTATCATCGCCGGGGCAACGCAGACCGGCGAAGAAACCAAGAAACCGTTCGAAACGATCGGCACAGCCATCAAGACATCAAACGAAAAATCGACCTAGCGCTTGCCCAACACCTCGGTAAGGCTCGTCTTGGCGCTGCCCGGCGCCAACGGCTTTTGCTGACTTTCATGGGGTGACCATCCCGACAGCGACACCAAATTGAAGCTCGCCCTCAGCCGACCGTCGGGATCTGCATATCGCATGCCATAATCTGCTTCGACAGCGGCCAGTATCGAGCGGTTGAGCGACGGTGCTTTGCTGGGGGCAGCGCTTGTTTGGCCCATGGCCCTCAGGTCGCGCATCAAATTCAGCGGTGAGTTGTGGCGCACCACAAGCTCTTCGACATCGCCGACTGGAAGCGTATAGCCCGTGCGTTGCAGCAGGCCTGTGAGCTCCTGCAATTCGGCAAATGGGTTGATGCGCATGGCAGCGCCGCCACGGACGTTTGTTTCTGAAGTCAGCAGACTGTCCCGCAATTCTCCAAGTGTGCCAGCGGCCGGCAGATTGGCAAGCAGCAGCCCATCCGGTGCCAGCGCGCGCCGCAACTGCACCAGAACGCCTGGGAGATCGTTGAACATATGGAGGCACAGCGGCGCCACGATGAGATTGTAGTGGCCTTGAGCCAGTGGAAGTGGATCAAGATCGTCGGGCGACACTTCGATATCGCTTCCAGGCAGTGTTTCCAGGCGTTCTACGGATCTGACATTGGAAAGGCCGGAAAGCCGCTCCGCAGTGACGCCGGTGTGGCCGAAAAACTCCAACACGCGATCAAACCGACGGCTCACCAGGGCAACCCGATCAGCAAGGTCTTCGGCGGCCCGCTGCAGCAGAAAATCCGCTCCATCGGACCCTCGATGCCGTCTGAACGCCCGCAAACGCAGTGCTGCCTGTCGATGGGCGTCGAAGATCTCCGGGGCACCCGCATTGCGCCTCAAGCCTTGAACCGGCTTTGCTCTCCGATTGGTCAAACTGTCGTCCATGGCTCTGCATATGGGCGAGCTGCCGTTTGGCGCAATGGCCTGTCTGTGCTTGGCTGTCGCCATATGAAACGGTCCACAGGTCAGCATCTGAGCGCTTTGGGTCAGGCGATGGTTCGCCTGATCGTTCCGCCCACCTGCATGCTGTGCGAAACCGTTTGTGCCGCTGATGGCGCGGTCTGCGCAGACTGCTGGCCGAAGTTCCACTTTCTGACGCCACCTTTGTGTGCGGTCACGGGTGCACCCTTTGCCTATAAGCTTGGGGCGGGTGCCTTGTCTGCCGAAGCCATTGCCAATCCGCCTGACTATGATCTCGCGCGGGCGGCACTGCTGTACAACGCGCCAGCGCGGCGTTTGGTCAGCCGCCTCAAATACTCCGATGACACCGCCTTGGCCCGTTGGATGGGCCAGTGGATGGCGCGACCTCTCAGCGATGCGCTTATGAACTCCCTGCATGAGCGGAGCAGCAATGTCACGACGCCTCTGATACCGGTGCCCCTGCACCGGAAACGCTTGGCGGAACGGCGCTACAATCAATCAGCTGAACTGGCCCGTGTGCTGGCGCGGCATATGGGGCCACAGTTCGCGTTCGATCCCGAGAGCCTGGTTCGCCACAGGGCGACAGCAGCCCAGGTGGGCCTTGGCGAGAAAGCGCGCCAGCGCAACGTGGCCGGCGCGTTTCGCGTTCCCAAAGAGCGGCGGCCACAGATCGCGGGCAGGTCAGTTGTCCTCGTTGATGACGTGTTGACGACGGGGGCAACGGTGAACGCCTGTGCCAGGGCCCTGAAGCGTGCGGGCGCGTCTCATGTCATTGTGGTGACGTTTGCCCGCGTGCCCCATGGCGGGTTTGACGCAGCATTGTGACCGTTCGGTCTGGTGCTGCGGCTTGGCATGGCTGCAGCACCCACATATATCCGCCCGTAACGCCAGCAGCAGCCCAGGCAAACCCTCAGGTTGCGCCCATGGAAATTTCAGTGATGGAGAATTCAGTCATGGCCCCTTCGTCCAAAGTCGTCGTTTACACCCGCGATTGGTGTGGGTTCTGCACTGCCGCCAAGGGCCTGTTGGAACGCAAGGGCGTTGCATTTGAAGAGCACAATGCCACCAAGCGCCCTGAAGCCCGTGCGGAGATGATCCAGCGCTCCGGGAGAACCACTTTCCCCCAGATCTTCATCGGCTCTGAACATGTCGGCGGTTGCGACGATCTGATGGCGCTTGAGCGCTCAGGTGCCCTCGACGCGATGCTTGGATAGTCATGCGCGCTGCATGCCTCCAAATGCGGTCTGGCACCGATCAGGTGAAGAACGCCGAAGCCTTCGAGGCTTTGGTGCGCGAGGCCGCGCTTGGGGGAGCGACCTATATCCAGTCACCCGAGATGACAGGCCTCGTTCAAAGGGACAGGGTGTCTTTGATGGCGGTGGTTCGGACGCCGGGCGACACTCCGGTTCTGCAGCGGGCTGAGCGTCTTGCGAACGAGCTCAACATCACCATCCATGTTGGATCAACCGCCGTTCTACGGGCAGATGGCGACGTGGCCAACCGGGCTTTCCTCTTTGCGCCTGGCGCTGTGACGCCCGTGACTTATGACAAGATCCACATGTTTGACGCGGATGTGGGGGGTGGTGACAACTGGCGCGAGTCCGCTGTCTACACGGCGGGGGAAGAGGCGGTTCTTGCAACCGTCGGCAAAGCCACTCTGGGATTGTCCATCTGCTACGATCTGCGCTTTCCCGCGCTCTATCGTGCGCTGGCCGTTGCGGGTGCCGACATTCTGACCGCGCCTTCGTGCTTCACGGTGCCCACCGGTTCAGCCCATTGGGAAACGCTCATTCGGGCGAGGGCCATTGAAACCGGGTCGTTCATGATCTGCGCGGCACAGGGCGGGTCCCACGAGGATGGTCGCCAGACCTATGGCCATTCCATCATGGTGGACCCGTGGGGCCAGATGCTGGCTGAAGCGGATGGTGATGAGCCAGCTATCATCTATGCTGATCTCGACCTGTCGCTTGTCCACGCTGCGCGCCAAAGAGTGCCTGCGCTGGCCAATGCAAGATCCTTCAGAGGGCCAAGCGCATGATCAAGTACAGCCTTCAATGCAGTGAGGATCATCGCTTCGAAGCCTGGTTTGAATCCTCATCCAGCTTTGACGATCAATTGGCGAAGGGCTTTGTGTCCTGTCCCGTCTGCGGAACGACTGATGTGCACAAGATGCTGATGACGCCAGGCGTGTCCACCGGACGCCGTAAGGATGCGCGCAAGGAAGCCGTGCAGGTGGCGGCGCTGTCATCCATGCATGGAGAAATGCGCGCCAAGCTGAAGGAAGTGCGCGATCACATCCACGCCAATACCGAGGATGTCGGAGCGGCCTTTCCAGAGGAGGCCCGCAAAATCCACTATGGAGAAGCAGAGCAGCGGGGCATCCGTGGCGCGGCTGCGCCTGAAGAGGTGAAGTCTCTCGTCGATGAAGGTGTCGAGATTGCCCCGGTGCCCGAACTGCCCGACGACGCGAACTAGTTCGCTGAGCCCGGTCTCGTCGCCAAAACCATGTAGTTCACATCCATGTCGCCAGACTTGTTCCAGCGATCAGTGAGCGGGTTGTAGAAAACCCCGGTCTCGTCCAGCAGACCCATGCCATTGCGATCAAAGGCGCGGTGCAACTCTTCAGGCTTCACAAGCTTTTCGAACTCATGCGTGCCCTTTGGCAGCCATTTGAGAACGTTCTCCGCCATGAAGATGGCCAGCGCGCGCGCCTTGATCGTGCGGTTGATGGTGGCCACAAACATCATGCCGCCGGGCCGCACCATCTTGCAGCAGGCGTCCATGAAGAGATCAACGTCAGCAACGTGCTCCACCACTTCCATGTTGAGGATCACGTCGAAGGTCTCGCCGTCGGCGGCGAGTTGCTCGGCTGTCGTGGCGCGATAATCTATGTCCAGACCGGACTGTGCGGCGTGAATCTTCGCAACTTCAATATTGGTAGCCCCGGCATCGGCTCCAACCACGTCTGCCCCTAGCCGCGCCATGGGCTCGCTCAGCAGTCCGCCGCCGCAGCCAATGTCGAGAAAGCGCAGGCCTTCAAAGGGCTTGGGCCCGCGAATGTCTCGGCTAAACTGCTGAGCGACCTGATTGCGGATATATTCCAACCGTACCGGATTGAACTTGTGCAGGGGCCGGAACTTGCCCTTCGGATCCCACCATTCCTTCGCCATGGCATGGAATTTGTCGATCTCGCGATCATCAATGGTCGTGGTGCCTGGGGCTTGTGTCTGGTCGCCGCCGGTCTGCTGTGCTTGGGCCATAAATCTCTCCTGTGGTCTGCAGGTCGTGTCCATGCCGCCGAAGTCAAGCGCGTCGCTGAGGAGAGGTCATCCTTGCGACACCGTGTCCTCTCGGCTATCACGCCGCGCAGACGTGGGCCAGCGGCCCGAACAACAGCCCTCATTTGAATGGACATGAACGCGCCATGGCTCGGCTCGTACTGAAATTCGGCGGCACATCGGTGGCCGATATTGACCGCATCCGTCGCGTGGCGGGGCATGTTGCACGAGAAGTCGCGGCCGGGCATCAGGTGGCCGTCATTGTCTCGGCCATGGCCGGCGAGACCAACCGACTGGTGGATCTCGTGCGTTCAGCATCACCTGTCTACGACGCCCGGGAGTATGATTCCGTGGTGGCGTCAGGCGAGCAGGTGACCGCAGGTCTGTTGGCCGTTGTGCTTCAGGGCATGGAGATCGACGCGCGTTCCTGGCTGGGTTGGCAAATTCCGCTTGTGACGGATTCCAGCCATGGCGCCGCCCGCATTGACGATATTGACGGCTCCGCTCTGATCGAGCGTTTGGACAGCGATCAGGTTGCCGTGATTGCCGGCTTTCAGGGCATCAATCGCGTCAACAATCGCATAGCAACTCTGGGGCGAGGGGGGTCTGACACGTCTGCTGTGGCCATCGCCGCCGCCATTAACGCAGACCGTTGTGACATCTACACCGATGTGGACGGGGTCTACACAACAGACCCACGCATGGTACCCAATGCCCAGCGTATGGAACGGGTGTCCTTTGAAGAGATGTTGGAGATGGCGTCTCTTGGGGCCAAGGTTCTTCAGGTGCGCTCCGTCGAGTTAGCGATGGTACAGGGTGTCAGAACCTTTGTGCGATCCAGCTTTGACGACCCGAACGATCCCGTGCTGGTTGCGGCGTCGCGCGGGGAAGGGCCCATGGTGGGCACACTCATTTGTGGTGAGGAAGAGATCATGGAACAGCAAGTCGTCACCGGCATCGCCTATTCCCGCGACGAGGCGCAGATTTCCCTGCGCCGCGTCCCCGACAGGCCGGGGATCTCTGCGGCGATCTTTGGTCCCATGGCCGACGCGAACATCAATGTCGACATGATCGTGCAGTCCGTGTCGGAGGATGGAACCCGGACCGATATGACCTTCACGGTCCCCGAGACCGATCTTGACCGCGCTCGCGACGCTCTGGCCGCCCAGAAGAGTGATATCGCTTATGAGGAAATTCAGGCCGAGAAAGGCCTCGTGAAGGTGTCGGTGATCGGCATCGGCATGCGCAGCCACGCCGGTGTGGCGGCGGGTGCCTTCAAGGCGCTGGCATCCAAGAACATCAACATTCGGGCCATCACCACGTCGGAGATCAAGATCTCGATCCTGATCGACTCCGACTATGCCGAACTCGCAGTGCGAACGCTGCACTCCTTCTACGGTCTCGACAAAGCGGCCTGACCGGCAAGCCCATGCCAACCTCCACCCCCGGCCCCCGCGAGCTTCTCAAGCGCATCCGCGCCATCATGGCGGAGTCCCAAGGTCAGGACTCTGATGCTGAGTCGCGCCTCAACACCATCACGACGGATATTGCCCGCAACATGCGGGCTGAGGTGTGTTCTGTCTATGTGCTGCGGGCCGACCGCGAGCTGGAGCTGTTTGCCACCGAAGGGCTCAACCCCGAAGCGGTCCACAAGTCCACGCTGACCATTGGCGAGGGCCTCGTGGGCCTCATCGCATCGAGCGCGCGGTCTCTGAATTTGCCGGACGCACAGAAACACCCGGCATTCCAATATCTGCCCGAGACCGGTGAAGAGCTCTATTCCAGCTTCATGGGCGTGCCGATTTTGCGCGCAGGTCGTGTTCTTGGCGTTCTGACCGTCCAGAATGTCGACCCCCGCATCTATGCTGATGTCGAGCTCGAGGCGATGGAGACCATCGCAATGGTGCTGGCGGAAATGATCGGTGCCGGCGAGCTGCTCGCCATCGACCGTAATGGCACGACCCTCGATCTTGAGAGCTCGATCAATGTCACCGGCGCAAGCTTCTCGGCGGGCATCGGCATGGGGCAGATCTTTCTTCACGAGCCTCGGGTCGTCGTGTCCCAGCTTGTGGGCGAGGATGTTGACACTGAGATCGCCCGTTTGCACGAGGCGCTGGATGCACTTCGGCTCTCCATCGATGATATGATCTCGTCCGACGCGATGCGCGCCGATGGGGATCACCGCGAGGTGCTTGAGGCCTACCGCATGTTCGCGAACGACCGCGGCTGGGTGCGGCGGATCGAAGAGCAGATCCGGTCAGGCCTTTCAGCGGAAGGCGCAGCAGAGAAGGTTCAGTCGGACAATCGCGCACGCATGATGCGCTCGAGCGACCCGTATCTGCGTGAGCGGATGCACGACTTTGACGATCTCGCCTATCGCTTGCTGCGTCAGCTCACCGGTCGCGACCACGTCATGCCGTCGGATATTGAGGGCAAGGACGCAATCGTGGTCGCTCGCAATATGGGCGCTGCGGAGCTTCTGGATTATCGTGGCTCATCCCTGCGTGGCCTCGTTCTAGAGGACGGCACTCCAACATCTCATGCTGTCATCGTCGCCAAGGCCATGGGCATTCCAGTGGTGGGGCGTGCGCGGGGCCTCAACAGCTTGGTCAAAAATGGCGATCCGGTCATTATTGATGGTGACGAAGGCACGATTTACCTCAGGCCGGCTCAGGACCTTGAAGCCGCCTACTCTGAAAAAGTGCAGTTCCGCGCGGCTCGCCAGGCCCGCTATCGTGAGCTCAAGGACACGCCAGCGATCAGTCTAGACGGCGACCATGTGCGGCTGAACATGAATGCCGGTCTGGTGTTTGACCTTCCGCAATTGGCTGAGTCCGGCGCTGATGGCATTGGCCTCTTCCGCACCGAGCTGCAGTTCATGGTCTCCTCAACCCTGCCAAGGGGCGACGCGCAACAACGCCTCTATCGCGAGGTGGTGGAGGCCGCTGGTGACAAGCCTGTTACGTTCCGCACGCTCGATATTGGCGGTGACAAGGTGCTGCCATATCTCAAGCAAACGGCGGAGGAGAATCCTGCCTTGGGCATGCGCGCCATGCGGATCGCGCTGGATCGCCCCGGATTGCTCAAGGCACAACTTCGATCCCTGCTGAAGGCCGCCGCAGGGCGCGAGCTTCGCGTCATGCTGCCCATGGTGACCCTGCTCAGCGAGGTGGATGCGGTGCGGCGCATTCTCGACGCTGAGGTGCGACATCTGACGCGACACGGCCACGAACTGCCCAATATTATCCGGCTTGGGCTCATGGTGGAGGTGCCAGCGCTGCTGTGGCAGCTTGAGGATCTGATGGAGACCGTCGATTTCGTGTCTGTCGGGTCCAACGATCTGTTCCAGTTCATCATGGCTGTGGACCGTGGGAATGCTGCCCTCATGGGCCGGTATGATGAGCTGTCGCGGCCTTTTCTGCGCGTTCTCAAAAAGGTGGCGGACGTCGCCAACCGCACGGATACCGAATTGAACCTTTGTGGCGAGATGGCTGGCAAACCGCTCAACGCCATGGCGCTTCTGGCGCTCGGCTATCGCTCCATTTCCATGTCTCCCGCCTCCGTCGGTCCCGTGAAGGCCATGGTGCAATCGCTGAACATTGAGGCTTTGCGCCGAGAACTGCTCCCGCACCTGGATGCCGGTCGGTTTGATGAAGTCACCATCCGCGAATTGCTGGAAGATTTTGCGGCCCATAACGGTGTGGCCCTCGACTAGAGCGCCCTTTGGGCACTACATCAGACCATCATGGCTACCATCTCGCTTCCCCAAGAAAAGATTGATCAATTGCTGGCCCGCCACGCCGCCATCGAGGCGGAGATGGCGCAGGGTCACAATCCCGATACGTTTGTGGCGCTCTCGTCTGAATTGTCAGACCTCAATCCGGTCGTGGACAAGATTCGCGAGATGCAGGGCGTCAATGACGAGATCGACGGGCTACAGGAACTGCTCGGCGACGCGGACACCGACGCTGACATGCGGGAAATGGCAGAGGCTGAGATGCCTGATCTGACCGCCCGCCGCGAGGCGCTGGAAGCCGAACTTCAGCTTCTCCTGCTGCCCAAGGACAAGGCCGACGACAAATCAGCGATCCTTGAGGTTCGCGCTGGCACGGGTGGCTCGGAAGCGGCTCTCTTCGCTGGTGACTTGTTCCGCATGTACCAGCGCTATGCTGAGGAAAAGGGCTGGAAAGTTGAGGTCATGTCCGCCTCTGATGGTGAGGTGGGCGGCTATAAGGAAATCATCGCCTCAATCAACGGACGCGGTGTGTTCGCCAAGTTGAAGTTTGAGAGTGGCGTGCACCGTGTGCAGCGTGTGCCCGAGACTGAGAGTGGTGGGCGTATCCATACCTCCGCCGCCACCGTTGCCGTACTGCCCGAAGCCGAAGAAGTGGATATTGAGATCCGCAACGAGGACATACGCATCGACACCATGCGGGCGTCCGGTGCCGGTGGGCAGCACGTGAACACAACCGATAGCGCCGTGCGCATCACCCATATTCCGACGGGTGTTGTTGTGACGTCTTCAGAGAAGTCCCAGCATCAGAATCGTGCCATTGCAATGCGCGAGTTGCGGGCGCGCCTGTACGATATGGAGCGGCAGAAAGCCGAGAGCGAGCGGTCCGACGCCCGCAAGGGGCAGGTGGGTTCCGGGGATCGGTCCGAACGGATTCGGACTTACAATTTTCCGCAGGGGCGCGTATCTGACCACCGCATCAACCTCACCCTCTACAAGCTTGACCGGATCATCGTGGGCGAAGGCCTTGACGAGATGATCGACGCCCTGATCCTCGACTATCAGGCCAGCCAGCTGGCCGCTTTGGGAGAGGATGAGGCCGCTTGAGCCAAACCGTCGGCCAGGCACTCAGACGGGTCCGTGAGACCCTGTGGGCTTCAAAAATAGAGGCAGCATCGGTGGAAGCGCGATGGCTGCTGGAAGACGTGCTAGACGTGGATCATGCCGGTCTTATCGCTGCTGCTGCCGATACTCTTGATGGCAGGCAGCTGGCGCAGCTCGATTCATTCCTTGAGCAGCGTCTGGCCGGGCGACCCATTGGACGGGTGCTGGGGTGGAGCGAGTTTTACGGTCGGCGTTTCGATGTCAGCGATGAAACGCTCGACCCCCGCGCCGACACGGAGACCCTAATCGAGTGCGTTGGAGATTTGTTTGACCGGGACGCCGGGCTGACCTTTGCTGATATTGGCACTGGAACCGGTGCCATAGGCATCACGCTGGCCTGCGAATTCCCGCGAGCCACCGGTGTGCTGACCGACATTTCAGAGGGTGCACTTGAGCAGGCCCGGGGCAATGCTAAGCGCCATGCAGTTCTGGATCGTATCACACTCGCCGCCGGCGATATGTGCGCTCCTTTGATCGATGTCGAGTGGTCTGACCTTGATCTGATCGTGTCAAACCCACCCTACATCCGGTCCGCCGAGATTGCCGCGCTGGATGTTTCGGTGAGAGATCACGACCCGCGTTTAGCGCTCGATGGTGGTTCCGACGGGTTGGATGCCTACCGGCGCTTGATCGCTGATTCCCCCAACCATCTCAAAAGCGGCGGATGGCTGGTCCTCGAAATCGGTTTCGACCAGTCCCACTCTGTTCAGAGCCTGATTGAGGCGTCCCTATTCCTCGAATTTTGGGAGATCCGTTCGGATCTGGGGGGAAACCCGCGCATTGCGGCAGCTAAGAGAGCGTAGACTTTGCAAACTGCCGAATATGGTCTAACTAGAGATCTAGGCGCAGAGCCAAGACAGATCGCCTCGGCCAGAGCCGGGCTTGATCCCCCCAAAGAAAACAGAATCAGGGTTACAGTGAGGTCGCGCTGGAAAGCGACCGGGACAACAGGAAAACACAATCGGGCACACCGCATCGCGGCTCCGCCACCAGACGACTGGCTTGCGTTGAGCTCAAGCGTGCAGCGCCCGAAAAGACAAATGTCGGCAGATGTCGACCATCATCCTGCAGCCCTTGAGGGCACATCGGAGAAAAGGGCTCATGAGGCCAAACCAGAAAAACAACAATAATCGTCAGCGTGGTCGCAATCGCAATCAGGGCGGTGGCAAAAATCAGAACCCGCTGAACCGCAGCTATGATTCCAACGGCCCGGACGTTCGTATTCGCGGCAACGCAGCCACCGTCGCAGAGAAATACATGGCTCTGGCCCGTGACGCGCAGACTGCTGGCGACACCGTTATGGCTGAGGCCTACTACCAGCACGCAGAGCACTACAATCGCATCATCATGGCGGCCCAGGCCGCACGAGAGGAAGAACAGGCGCAGCGCGAAAAAGAGCGCGCTGAGCGTGAAGCTCAGCAGGAAGCCCGCGGTGAGAGCAGAGGCGAAGGCCGGGGCCGCAACCGCCGTGACCGGGATGATCGGGACCAGAACAGCGACGATGATGCCGATGGTTCGGAAACGCGTGCCGATTCCGACAATGATGCGGACAATGGCGATGAGGCACCGCGCCGCCGCCGCAAGATCAATTTGGAAACGCAGGATGATCAGCCGGTCGAGGCGGAAGCCTCTCAGGATGACAAAGCTGAGGCGGATGGGGAGCCCAAGCGCCGCCGCACCCGCCGCAAGAAGCTAGACGAGGTTCCCGAAGCGGACCCTGCTTCAGCTGAACAGCCAGATGTCGATATGCCTGTGCCAAACGAGGCTGCCGAATAGCAATTCGGTGTCGAAGCGAGAATTTTGAAGGCGTCCCAATGGGGCGCCTTTCTCGTTTTGCGGCCAGTCTTAAAGCGCAGGATGCTGTTTCCTATATCAAAAGCATAGGGCCTGCCGACATCGGGGGTCCGTTCATTCACGCGGTCTGTGCGCTTCAGGCGAAGGCGGGGGCCATGAAGGAGCAAATGATATGGATATGGAAAAATTCTCTGAGCGGGTGCGCGGCTTCATGCAGTCGGCACAGACCCTCGCCCTGGGTTCAGATCATCAACAGTTTTTGCCGGAGCACATTCTCAAAGTGCTGCTCGATGACAATGAAGGCATGGCCGCCTCGCTGATCGAGCGGGCTGGCGGCCGGGCGAAGGACGCGCTGCTGGCCACCGAACTGGCGCTGGGCAAGCTGCCCCGCGTGCAGGGCGGTAACGGCCAGCTCTACCTCGCCCAGCCTCTTGCCAAGGTCATGGGCACGGCTGAAGAGATCGCGAAAAAGGCAGGCGACAGCTACGTCACAGTCGAGAGGCTTCTTCTGGCCCTGGCCATGGAGAAATCCGCCGCCACATCCCAAATTCTCGCCGATGCGGGCGTGACGCCAAAGTCGCTCAATCAGGTGATCAACGACATCCGCAAGGGCCGGACGGCTGATTCGGCGTCGGCCGAAAGCGCCTATGACGCCCTCAAGAAATACGCTCAGAACCTCACTGAGGCAGCACGCGAAGGTAAGCTCGACCCGGTGATCGGCCGCGACGAAGAGATCCGCCGAGCCGTGCAGGTCTTGAGCCGTCGCACCAAGAACAATCCCGTTCTGATCGGTGAACCCGGCGTCGGCAAAACGGCCATTGCCGAGGGACTTGCCCTGCGCATTGTCAATGGCGACGTGCCCGAGAGCCTGCGCGATAAGGAGCTCATGGCCCTCGACATGGGAGCGCTGATCGCCGGTGCAAAATATCGCGGTGAGTTTGAGGAGCGTCTGAAGGCAGTTCTGTCCGAAGTTCAGGCCGCCGAGGGTGGCGTCATCCTGTTCATCGACGAGATGCACACGCTGGTGGGCGCCGGCAAAACAGACGGCGCCATGGATGCGTCCAACTTGCTCAAGCCGGCGCTCGCGCGCGGCGAATTGCACTGCGTCGGGGCGACGACGCTTGAGGAATACCGCAAGCATGTCGAGAAAGATGCTGCTTTGGCGCGGCGCTTTCAGCCCGTTTTCGTGTCGGAACCCACCGTGTCTGACACGGTGTCGATCCTGCGCGGCATCAAGGAGAAATATGAGCTGCACCACGGTGTCCGCATCACGGACAATGCACTTGTCTCGGCTGCCACACTGTCAAACCGCTACATAACCGACCGGTTCCTGCCGGATAAGGCGATCGATCTGATGGATGAAGCGGGCTCGCGCCTCCGCATGCAGGTGGATTCCAAACCTGAAGAGCTGGATGCACTGGATCGGCAGATCATCCAGCTGAAGATCGAGCGGGAAGCCCTGCGGAAGGAAGAGGACGATGTCTCCAAGGACCGCCTCGTCCGTTTGGAGAAAGAACTCGCCGGCCTGCAGGAGCAGGCCGATGCACTGACAGCGCGTTGGGAAAGCGAGAAGGACCGTCTCGTTGGCGCCCGCGATGTAAAGGAGAGGCTGGACCGCGCCCGTGCCGATCTCGAGAAAGCCCAGCGCGATGGCGACCTGGCGAAGGCCGGGGAACTTGCTTATGGCACGATCCCGTCTCTTGAGGCGAAGCTGGAGCAGGCGGAGAAGGTTGCCGGTGAAGGCTCCGACCTAGTGGAGGAGGCCGTCACATCCGACCATATTGCGCGCGTGATCTCACGCTGGACGGGCATTCCCGTGGACAAGATGCTCGAGGGCGAACGCGAGAAACTTCTGCGCATGGAGGAAGAACTCGGCAGGCGCGTGATCGGACAGCACGAAGCGGTTCATGCGGTCTCAACGGCGGTGCGCCGCGCCCGCGCGGGCCTTCAGGACCCGGATCGGCCGATGGGATCTTTCATTTTCCTGGGGCCTACGGGTGTCGGCAAAACCGAGCTCACGAAAACCTTGGCGGAGTTTCTGTTCGATGATGACACCGCAATGGTGCGCATCGACATGTCGGAGTTCATGGAAAAGCACTCGGTCGCCCGCCTCATTGGCGCGCCTCCCGGCTATGTAGGCTACGAAGAGGGCGGAGTGCTGACCGAAGCCGTGCGACGTCGGCCTTATCAGGTCGTGCTGTTCGACGAGATCGAAAAGGCTCATGCAGATGTTTTCAACGTCCTGCTTCAAGTGCTTGACGAAGGGCGCTTGACGGACAGCCAGGGACGAACGGTCGATTTCCGCAACACCATCGTGATCATGACTTCGAACCTCGGTGCGGAGTTCCTGTCCGGCATGGATGAAAGTGCCGATGTTGCCTCCGTTGAGCCCATGGTCATGGAAGTTGTGCGCGGCCATTTCCGTCCTGAGTTCCTTAACCGCGTTGATGAGTTGATCCTCTTCCAGCGGCTCAAGAGATCTGAGATGGATGCCATCGTCGACATCCAGCTCCGGCGCCTGGAGCGCCTGCTGGGTGACCGGAAGATCGAGCTTTCGCTGGACGCAGACGCCCGTTCCTGGCTGGCCGACAAAGGCTATGACCCCGCCTATGGCGCGCGCCCGCTGAAGCGAGTGATCCAGCGGCAGGTCCAGGATCCCTTGGCGGAGAAGTTGCTGGCGGGCCAGGTGCCCGATGGCAGCGTCGTTCAGGTGACCGCTGGCACCGACCGGCTTCTGTTCAATGTGGATGAGCACAAGGTGGACAGCGACAAGGCGGCCTGATTGGGGAAATGGTGAGGGGGCATGCGAGGTGCCCTCTCACATCAACCGGCTGGCCGAAGAGCGTGCAGCGAGGCGGATCCACTGCTCGCGTGGGACAACTCATGGAAGATCCCATAGAGCGACTCGTTACCGTCCGCATCAGTCGAGAAAGCTGCCGTGGACGCGACGTTCTTCACGTTACCATCGGCGTCAATCAGCCTGAGCTCGAACGAAAACCCGCATTTGTTCTCAATCGCCTGCTCGATGAGTGACATCAGGAGCGGCATATCTTCGGGGTGGTACTTCTTGATCGCTTCCGTCATCGCCACCGGACCATCCGTGTATGGCAGGCCGTGAATCTCATAGGTGCGAGGGGACCAGCGCACCATACCTGAAGCGATGTCCACCCGCCAATAACCGACGCTGGTGTAGCCATGAAGCAGGTGCATCCAGTCGTCCGCAGAGACTCCCAAGGAATCAGCGCTTGAAAACGGGGCGCGGTCGTTTCCGACCGATACCAAAACGTTTCGGGGTGTTTTGTTCGCCACTTCAGCGCCTATCCTTCAGTTCTTCGCGTTTCCCAAATCTTCACGGGTCCATTGGGAAATCTGATCGACCATTCGTGTCAATTCCACGTTCGCGAGAAAGTATCCACTCTGGTTAGTCACATGTGATTTCTAGTAATGGCTTGAATAGAAAGCCTTAATCACGTCATCACAACCGACCGTTAACGGTAATTTGCTATCTCTCCATGCAATATTTCTATGCAGACACGATGTCTGTCTTGTCCGTTGCAGGTGTTGACATGTCCCTCGCTGCCCGTCGAGCCGAGCTCGTTGAAGAAATCGGTGATCTGAGAACCTCTTTCGAGGCTTTCAAGCTTCTCAAGCGACTCGCTTCAGATCTCGGCTACGACAAATTCACGGTGCTTGGCCTGCCTGAGCTCGATGAACAGTTGGGTGCCAAGGTTGTCGTCAACAATTGGGACCCCGAGATGGCGGCGGCCTATGACGAACACGGGTTGGCAGGCGACAGCCCCGTTCTTGAGCGCATTCGCACTTCCCTGATGCCGTTTACATTCAACGTTGAGGAAGTGAACCGGCACCGGGCCAAGAAACAGAAAGACATCGTGATCGATCTCTTCAATTCCTTCGGGATGGCCGACGGTATTTACATCCCGGTCCATCAGCCCGGTGGCGTGACTTCGGCCGTTGGGTTCACCGGCCAGGGTGTTGATATCACCGAGGAAGACGTCTCGGCACTTCAGCTCATTGCCATGGCGGCGTGCGATCGCTTACGAGCGATTACACAACATGATGCCAAGGCTCCGGTCGATCTCACCGAACGCGAACGGGACTGCCTGTGTTGGACAGCCGCCGGCAAGACCAGTGCCGAGATCGGAGCGATTCTGAGCTTGTCAGAGCACACTGTGAACCACTGCATCACAGCCGCGACCCGTAAGCTGGACGCCGTCTCCCGATCCCAAGCCGTGGCCAAGGCCCTGAGACTTGGTCTGATCTCCTAAGGCGGGTCATAGCGCCTCTTGCGGGCGGCATGGTTAGCGGCTGGTGAAGTGAACGCCCTCAGAAATCACCCGTAACGCCTTACTCCTAGCGGCTTACAAGTGCCATCTCGGAATATCCAAGCGCCTCTTTTTCCGCTCTCATGGTGGAAAGGAGACCGCTATGATTTCGGTGTATCACGACAGTACGAGCGCAAGCTGCACAGACGCATTGCTTGAGTGCATTGAGGCTCGGTCCGCAGCGCGCGGCAATTCAGCCCTGGCGCTGAGTGCCCGAGGTTCAGTGCTGACGTTTGACCCAGACCCGTTCGACGACCAGTTCGCTGTGCATCTTGTCTTCCGGGTGCAAGGAAAGGTGGCCGTCTACGCTTGGCTCTACCCGCAATATCTGTCGCCGACGGGTCCAGATGAGGGCGCCCGAGCTGATCATTTCGAACTTCAGAAGCTGACCCTTGCCTGGCATGCCGAATGGGGCGAGCAGGAGAAGCTCGCAATGGGTCGAGGTGTCAGGGCTGTGCTGTCCAAGGCGCTTCGTTTTGCGGCACTGAATGCAGGTCGCGATGTGCGGATCAGCTTTACTGGCGAAGCCCAGAACGTCGCTGCCAAACTTGGCATTCCCCACACGGCCGAACGCCAGCCAGATGGCACGCTACAGGTGACCATTCGTCCTGACGCTGGTTCCATTGGCAAACTCAACGGCCTGAAATTGGCGAGTTCACAAAAGGCTGTCCTCGCACCGGCCAACGGATTGGTCCGATTCACCCCCCGCGCACTCGGTCAGCGCTCGGTCAACTAGCAGGATGCTCAACATGACATTGACCTATTCAACCATCATTGCCGACCGGTCTGGCCGCGCCACCTATCTGCGCAACCAGTGCGCCGGCTTTCTCAACGCCCTCAATGGAAAGTCCATTCGCACCGCAGGAAGCCGGGCATCGGCTGACAGGAAGTCCGGATCCGACGATGGCGAACGCCGCTCCTTCATCACGGTGGCCACCGTCAACCACAAGGTTGCGGCTTTCATCGAGCTGCGAACCATTGCCGGGTCCCAGGTTTTCGATGACGGCCTGATGTTGAACGCCATCGACAAATCAGTCTGGGACTCCACACGAACCGTCGAAATAGCCTCACTCGGTGTGGATACCAGCACCGCGGCCGGCTCTCTCAATGCAGCTGAAGTGGTGGCCGATTTGATGCAGAGAACGACGGCCTATCTCTGGCCCTTGGGCATTCGGCGGATGGTCGTTCAATGTCGGCAGGAAGACAGAGATCTCTTTGCCCTCACGGATGCGTCGGTCAAGAAACTGCTCACCGATGGTGATGATGAGCGCCGGTGGCTGGGGGTGCGCCTTAATCAGCGCTGGGCCGAACTGCGTCAGGAACCGTCGGAAGAGCTGTACACGGCCGCCTGATGCCGCGAAGCGCGAGTAGCGCTTGGCCGCATCAACTGATAGCGCTGTGATATGGCGCAAACACCGGATGCAAGAACTGCGGGCGAAATGGTGGAGCACTCTGCCAGTGCGCCGGAGCATCATTGCCCAAAGGATCGTCGCCGATATGTTCTGGCTGCCGCCACAACGGTCTCGGCCCTTGGGTTCATTGACGGCTCGGTTCTATCGGTGGCTCTGGCTGCCATCAGAAGCGATCTGCCAGCGAGCTTTGCGGAAGTGCAGTGGGTTTCCAACGCCTATGTGTTGACCCTTGCGGCGCTCATTCTGGTAGGTGGTGCTGCCGGGGACAGGTTCGGCCAGCGCAACACTTTGGTCGTCGGCCTGATCATCTTCATCGTCTCATCCATGGTTTGCGGGCTCGCCCCAAACGCATCCGTTCTGATCGGCGCGCGCCTTGTGGAAGGGATTGGAGCGGCGCTGATGGTTCCGGGATCCCTCGCATTGATCGCCCGCAACTATCCCAAGGCCGAGCGCCCGGCAGCCATTGGTATCTGGGCTGCCATATCCGGTATTGCAGCCGCCATCGGACCATTGATCGGCGGACTGGTTCTGTCTTGGGGCGGTGACCCGGCCTGGCGATGGCTCTTCTACATGAATGTGCCCCTGGGCCTGTTTGCCGTCTGGCTGCTTCTCGCTCGTGTTCCAGTCGATCCGGCGGTTGCAGGCGAGCGCCTAGACTGGGCGGGTGCCGTTTTGGTCACCGGAGCGCTGGCTTGCCTCGCATAAGGTCTGACGGCGAACTCTGTAGGTGCCTAGATGGTATCAACGAACTTTTGGCTGATGGGCGGGCTGGTGCTGCTGGCCGGATTCCTGCGGCATGAGATTCGAACGCCCCACGCCATGATGCCGTTTCGCCTCGGTTGCAGATCGTGCCTTTGCCGGTGCCAACCTTCTGACGTTTCTTCTCTACTTTGCCCTGTCGGGGGTTCTGTTCTTTCTGCCCATGGCTCTGATTACGGGTCTGAATGCAACCGAGGCGCTGGCGGGCGGCGTGTTCCTGCCGTTTTCGATCATCATGGCGCTGGTATCCCGGTGGGCGTCGACGTTGGTCAATCGGATGGGTTTGGCGTCGGTCATGGCCATTGGATGCGTGGTGACCGCCATTGCTTTTGCCGCGCTCGGCGGGTCCGTTCGCGCGTCCATGCTCGAGATGGGAGTGTTTCCCGCCATGGCCCTTCTGGGCGCTGGCATGGGCCTTGTGGTTTCCCCTCTCTCCATCGCGGTGATGGCTGCGGTGGATGAAAGCGAATCCGGTCTGGCTTCAGGCGTGAACAATGCGGTGTCGCGCATCGCCGGTCTGATTGCGGTTGCAGCCCTGGCGATTGTCGTCAGCGCTGTCTATGCGTGGATTGCTGGCGCATCCTTGCCGCAGCTGCCTGGTTTCGGATCCATCATGCCCGACGCGAATTCGCCAGCGTTGGCGGCTCTCCACCGGAAGGCCACTGTCTCTGCCTTCTTTTGGTTGTGCCTGGTGACCGCGCTTTTGTGCATGGCCGCTGCGGCAACCGCATGGGCGACCCAGCCGAACGATGAACGCTCGGCATAGTTCGAGGCTAGCGGCTGGCGACCGTTGTCAGGTCGGTGTCTCCACTGACCAAAGAATCGATGCGATCCCGCTCCGCCTGGAAGCGGTCCAGCATCTCTCCTTTCAGGACGCGGCCCTGGGGCAGGCGAATCTTCATCGGGTTCACCTTGCTGCCGTTCACAATGACTTCGTAGTGCAGATGCGGTCCGGTGGAGAGGCCCGTTGAACCGACATAGCCAATCACCTGGCCCTGCCGAACGCGCGCGCCCGGCGTGATACCTTTCGCAAACGCGGTCTGGTGAGAATAGGACGACACATAGCCATTGGCGTGCTGGATCAGGGTCTGCTTGCCATAGCCTCCGGCCCAGCCTGCCTTTTCCACAGTGCCATTGCCCGATGCGATGATGGGTGTTCCGCGGGGGGCGGACCAGTCCACGCCCCAATGCATGCGCGTGTGGCGGAGCACGGGGTGACGGCGGGGGCCAAAGCCAGATCGGAACCGACCGGTCGGCACGGGATTGCGGATCAGGAACTTCTTAGCGCTCTTTCCGGTCTCGTCATAATAGTCGACCTTGCCATCGTCCGGCGTCACGAAGCGATAGTAGCGCCGTTCCACGTCGTTCAGCAGAACCTTGGCGTGCAGAACCTGAAGGTCACCGGTTTCATCGTCTTCTGTGTAGAACAGGTCGAGACGATCCGTGGGCTTCACCCGCGTTTGAAAGTCGACATCGGAAGCCAGAATGGACACAAGCCTTTTGCCGACATCCTGAGGCAGATCGCGGCTCATGGTTGCGCGATAGATGGAGTCGTAAATGGTCGGCATGGTTTCCGGTAATCTTGCCGGACGCCGCTGCGGCGTCGTCTGGTTGCCGAAAGCCGCCAGCGGACGATAGGAGCGCGGCGTTTGCACAAACACGCCATCATCGCGGCGGGCATAGCTCACAATGTGCTGGTTTGCCTCGTAAGCGCTGACGCGCATGGGCCTGACCAGATCTCCGCGCGGTGTGCGCTCCACCGATAGCAGAAGACGGTGCTGGGTAGACAATTCTTCGGCACGCAACGCCCGCGCCATCTCCGGCCGTAGAACGGATGCTTCACCCGAATCAAAGCCGGCAGCTTCCAGCGCCGCCGTCAGATCGGTGGGTCCATCGACCGTGAAAACGGTTTCGTCAAACCAGTTGCCCGCCGGAGCGCTTAAGCGATCCAGCACGGAGACATTGTCTTCCAGAACGGTCACGTTGACCGGAGCCAGGCCTAGCCCTTGCGCCGGAGCCAGATCGAACCGTCCGGCATCGATTGTGGCGAAGGCCGCCAGTTGGATGGTTTCATCAACGAGGATGTCGGCATTCTCGCGAACAGTCTGTTCGGCTTCTGCAACGCTCATCCGGTACGCATCATTGGTTGCCGCAGCCTGGACGGGGAAGTCCACGATCTGAACGGTGACTTCGCTCTCGACTTCCGCACCATAGATCCGCCCGGCGGCGCTGGCCGCGCCCTGGTCGACACCATCGCCAGCAAAGACGGCCAGCGGGTTGAAGCTCGGATATTCAATGTCGGGCACAGGTCCGACAGCCAGGGGTGCCGAAATGTGCACGAAGTCTCTGGTCTTGATCACATCAGCATCGCCCTGCTGAACAACTGTCGCAACACTGAGAACGCGCTTGTCGTCTGGTCCTGCCTGCACCGTGCTGGCGGCAACCTGTGGCAGAACGCGGTCGCCCTTGCCTTCGAGATCGGCGCCGGCAATTTCCCCACTCTGGTCCTGACGATCTACCAGTCCGGTCAGATTGCGCGCGAGTTCCCGGGGCAGTTGAGCCAGTTGCTGCTGACCGTTGAATGCCACGGCCAGCGCACCGCCCATGAGGCCCAGTGAGCAAAAGCCGGTCAGCAGAACACCGGCGAACCAGCGCAACGACAATTGTCTGCGATCAGGCCGACGGCGGGTGCCTGCCGACGACAGCGCAGCTTCGTTGCCGAGCATGAGTTCTGCCCGGCTCCGCAAACGCCTGGGCGCGCCTCCTGTTATTGTCGGAATTCCGGAGCTGCTGGGTCGTGATGGTGACATGGAACGTCGGGGTGCCGGTTGGATATCGATTATGGATGATCTGCTGATTTCTAAGCAGCCCTTATAAACATGTCTGCATGATCTGGAAATTCGATCAAACCGGGGCAAGTGACGCACACTTATGCGCAGGTTGAAGGATCGGGCGCAGAACGATTGCCTTTGGTCAGCCGGAAAGAGGTGCATGTTTGCGCTTTTGACGGCGCGATATCAGATACGTGGTCCGCCAGAAATGTCAGGAAAACTGCCATATCTGCCTGAAAACACGCCGAAAAGCCGGAAGATCAGGGCTCGCAGCTATGTTCCTGCAGGTTGCGCTTAGAAAATTCGAAAAAAGCCGAAAAAATTCAAAAACCGCGTTGACAGTTGGACCATCCCAAATCTATATACCGCTCACCAACGAGACAGCAGCGCTGCTGGCGCAGCACTTCGGCTCGGCGGTCACCAATCAGGCAAGGCGTCGCGAGAGCGGAAACCTACCACCAGGCAAGTGGGATGAAAATCTGTTTGCCGAACGAAGCGTTATCGCCTCGGTTCTTTGACAATTGAATAGGATGAAAGAGAAACGTGAACGGCGGGGTCCTGCTGATCACGAATGGGCTTTGGCCCACTCGATGATCGAACGAGACTTCGACGAGTACGTTTCTTAAAGATGACTCATAAGTGAGTTTGTACATTTTCGTACGTCGGCTTCTGGCCGATGGTACGGTTCAAACTCCTGTCAATTGCGTGCCCGCAAGGGTGCGTATGAGTTGTGCTTACTATCAGTAGTAAGAACGCAAATTTTCGAAGCGTGATTAAAGTCGAAATCATATCTCAAACTTGAGAGTTTGATTCTGGCTCAGAACGAACGCTGGCGGAAGGCTTAACACATGCAAGTCGAGCGCTCACTTCGGTGGGAGCGGCAGACGGGTGAGTAACGCGTGGGAATCTACCTGGTACTACGGAATAACACAGAGAAATTTGTGCTAATACCGTATACGCCCTTCGGGGGAAAGATTTATCGGTATCAGATGAGCCCGCGTTTGATTAGCTAGTTGGTGAGGTAATGGCTCACCAAGGCTACGATCAATAGCTGGTCTGAGAGGATGATCAGCCACACTGGGACTGAGACACGGCCCAGACTCCTACGGGAGGCAGCAGTGGGGAATATTGGACAATGGGCGGCCCATTGTCCAA
>JBCBXA010000090.1:0-11432 GCA_039816825.1 Pseudomonadota bacterium
CGCATCCTGTCATGGAACCAATGCTGCGGGTCGCGATGGGGCTGGCCCACCGCTAATTCACATCATCTACGAAACTGGCCACCATGGTGACCCCGCCTTCTACCAAGCGGTGCGTGTCGGAGTGCGAGCGCACCATTGGCGCTTCGGAAGCATGCCCGCTATAGAAGGCGTGAGCAAAAGCGACGTCAGGGACATCGTCACCTACATTCGCGAACTTCAGCGCGCCAACGATATTTTTTAGAAACAGAAGAAGGCAAAGCCTATGAAAGCGCTCGTCCTTGCAACCGCTCTAATGACATCACTGGCGGGTCCTGCGTTGGCCCACTCACCGGTCAATAGCTCTCAACCGGCCGACGGTGCGGCGTTGGATACCGTCCCGCAGACTTTGACCCTCACGCTCGCGGAGCCTGGCCGTTTCATGAAAGTTGAGGTGACATACACAGCCGTCAATGACTCGGTCAACAACACTATGGAACTGGAAATCCCAAACCGTGATGTCACCGGCAGCATGGAGTTTCCCGCGCCTGACATGGGCGCAGGGCGGTATCTGGTGGAATGGCGCGTGCTCGGTGAAGATGGCCACGCTCTCAACGGCACGGTCACTTACACCGTACAAGCACAGTAAGCGCGCATGGGTGGCGACCTAGCATTATTGCAGGCGCTGCTCGATGGCGGTTTTACCTTCTGGGGCCTGATCGCTGCTGTGGCCAAGCTGTCCGTCTACTTGCCCAGCTTCCTGGCTGCAGGCTTGTTGCTTTTTCTGATCGCGCTACCAATCAGCGACATCGGGTTACGCAACAGTCTGCTCAAGTGGGCCGCTGGCGCTTCCGTTTTGGCGGCCCTGGCTTCAGCTTTGCGGGTGATGGTGCAAGCCGGACGCGTGATGGACGACATAGCATTCATGACTGACCCGGAAATTGTCGGCATCGTGCTGGAGGGCCCGCTTGGTGCGTCAACACTTGTTCGCCTGATCGGGCTCAGCACGATCATTCTTGCAGTCTTGCTGCCGTCCGCTCGCTTGCTGGCGGGTGTGGTTGGCGCGTTGTTGGTTGCAGGCTCTTTTGCGCTTACAGGCCATGCTACGCGTGATCCACAATGGGCACTTTCAGCGCTTGTCGCGGTGCATTTGTTGGCTGTCAGTTTTTGGTTCGGTGCCTTATTGCCGCTCTACAAGCTGGCGGCTCCAAACAGCTCCAACATCCACGAGGCGGCGCATATAGCCCATAGGTTTGGACAGCAGGCCACCGTGGTTGTTCCCGTGCTGATCATCGTTGGCGGCATCTTCGGCTACCTGCTTCTGGGCAGCCCGTCGGCCCTTTTTGGCTCTGCCTATGGGCAGATGCTGCTGCTCAAACTTGCCATCGTTGCTCTTGTTCTTGCGATTGCCGCGCTCAACAAACTGCAGCTGGTCCCGGCGCTTGCTGCCGGTGATGTAAAATCTGCTGAACGCTTCAGAACATCGCTGCGTTGGGAGGGCTTGGTTTTTTTCGCAATCCTTGCAGCAACCGCGTTTCTAACGACCTCATTCACCTTAGCCAATCCATAGATCGCTCACGATAATTGGCGAAAATGCACGTCACCAAAGAGAGGCAGCAAGAGTATCGGAAACACCCTTGATAGCGTCTGCAAAGGGCTCAAAGCGGCCACTCGACGATCAACTTAGCCCATTTGGCTGGTCGCTGCTTCCGGCCCATAGCTGCCATTCAGGACATCAGCGTTCTGGCGGCAGCTCTGCGAAACACAGCAGCTCGCTAAGACATGTCTCAATCGAGTGGCTAGCTGCTGTAGAGCTTTGCGTTCTCTTTGCGCAGCGCTGCCTTTTGGACTTTACCCATGGTGTTGCGCGGAAGCTCGTCAAGGAACAAAACCCGCTTGGGCTGTTTGTACCGGGCCAGTGAGCTTGATATGGAATCCAAAATTGCTGCCTCCTCCAGAGGTGTGTCGGCCACAACGAAAGCCGTTACGGCCTCGCCAAAGTCATCATGAGGCAGGCCTACCACTGCGCTTTCCACTACGCCGTCGAGGCGGTCGATGAGGTCTTCGACTTCCACTGGGTAGACGTTGAAGCCACCGGTGATGACCATGTCTTTGTCTCGGCCCACAATGGTCAGATAGCCATCTGGAGACATCTGACCCAAATCTCCAGTGATAAACCAGCCATCTTGTGTGAACTCTTCGGCCGTCTTTTCCAGCATCTGCCAGTAGCCTTTGAACACATTGGTACCGCGCACCTGAATGCTACCAACATCGCCCGCCTCTACCTTTGTGCTATCGCTCATGATCCGCAGTTCAACGCCTGGCAGAGGAGCGCCAACAGTGCCAGCGCGGCGCTCTCCATCATAAGGGTTTGATGTGTTCATGTTGGTCTCGGTCATCCCGTAGCGCTCGACAATGCGTTGGCCAGTGGCTCGCTCAAAAGCACGGTGTGTTTCGGCCAGAAGCGGCGCTGATCCGGATGTGAACAGCCGCATATTTTGTGCAGCTGCAGGCAAGCGATCATTTTTGAGAAGGCGCGTGTAAAATGTCGGCACGCCCATCAGAACAGTGGCCGGATTGGGTGCCTCTTGGGCCATCAGATCGAGCACACGATCCGCGTCAAACCGCTCCAAAAGGTGCAGCGCCGAACCGGAAGCCAACACGCAGTGCGTGGCGACGAACAGACCGTGGGTATGGAAAATTGGCAGAGCGTGGATCAGAAAATCATCTTTGGTGAAACGCCATGTCTCCACCAGCGCCTTGGCGTTGGACCACAGGTTGGCATGGGTCAGCATTGCGCCCTTGGAGCGGCCAGTGGTGCCGGATGTGTAGAGAATGGCAGCCAGATCATCATCGTCGCGAGCGACGGTTTCAAACTGCGTCAATTCCTTACCAGCCGCTTCTGCAAACTCCGCAATGGTGCGCATGTATGCGCCAGCTTTGTCGGCGACGGGCGCAAGGTCATGCGCCTTGGCCGGGTCAGACACGAACACGCGGGGCGACGCGTCGGTGAGAAAATAGTCCAACTCGGCGGCTGTGTAAGCCGTGTTGAGCGGCAGGAACACACCCCCGGCCCGCACGGCACCTAGATACAACATGAGCGCGTCAATGCTCTTTGGCACCTGTGCCGCCACACGGTCACCCGGCTCAAGGCCCAGCGAAATCAGATGATTTGCCACCTGAGCCGACCCAGCAAGAACATCGCCATATGTGCAATCATCCCGGCCATCAAGGCGCGCGAACAGGGTGTTTGATGGGGGAAATTGAGCTTCAAGGTTGGAAAACAGTGACGTCATTTCGGTGTTCCTGAAGCTGATGCGTTGGGCCGACGATATTGGTTTGCGCGGGTGCGTACCGCACGGGTGGTGGCGATGCTACCCTCCGCCGCAAAGGCTTCCTGGTTCGCCTCCACCCGCGCCAGATCATAAAGATAATTGACCATCACACCGTGGGACTGGCTCATGCCGTTCTGCGATGTGTCGGCTTGTGTGTGAACGGCGTGTAGCTCTGCACCATTGGCAAGATGAAACCGGGCCACGGCGTCCGCCGGCTGGCCGTTCTTGCGCTTCTCCACAGCCAGATAGTGTGCT
Source organism: Pseudomonadota bacterium (assembly GCA_039816825.1). Taxonomy (GTDB): domain Bacteria; phylum Pseudomonadota; class Alphaproteobacteria; order Rhizobiales; family Rhizobiaceae; genus JBCBXA01. The sequence goes on from JBCBXA010000090.1 coordinate 3,567, forward strand.
GCCTGTGCCTGCAGAGCTTCACCAATGCCGGGCTGCTCGTCGCGCGCAGCCAGCCAGTTCGCGAAACCAGGCAGAGGGGACAGCGTGACAAAGCGCTTCAGATTGGGCAACTCGCGACCCAAATCCGCTACCACTTGTTTAATGAGGAGATTGCCAAAAGAGATGCCGCGCAGGCCCTTCTGGCAGTTGGAAATGGAATAGAACACGGCCGTATCCGCCGCCTCGGCGGCTTGCTCGTCGCGCTTCTCGTCCAGTACACGTTGCACATTGTCCGGCACACCCTGCACCAGCGCCACTTCGGTGAACACGAGCGGCTCGCCAGGCATTGAGGGGTGGAAGAAGGCATAGCAGCGCCGGTCCGCCGGTTGCAGGCGCGAGCGCAAATCGCTCCAGCCATTGATTTCGTGCACCGCTTCGTAAGCGATGATCTTAGCCAGCACAGAAGCAGGCGAATCCCAAGTGATGCGCTCAAGCTCAAGAAAGCCGCGGTTGAACCAGGATGAAAACAGATGCGCAAAATCAAGGTCCGTGCGCCTGAGTTCAGGCTCGTTTGCCAGCGCTGCCAGCAAGTCAGCCCGCAGATCCACCAGCGCCGCCGTCGCACCCGATTGCGTGTTCAGCCGCCGCAGCAATTCCTGCCTCAACGGCTCGGACGCCGCCAGCAAAATTTGTAACTGTTCTGGAGAGCGCTCTGAGCTGTAATTGGCCACCGCAGCATTGAGCTGCGCAATATCGAGATCAAGCTCATCATTGAGAAAGTGAAACAGCCGCAACCGCTCCTCATCATCAAAGCCCGCATAGGCAGCGAGAATACGCCGAGCGATGCGCTTTCCGGCATCGGGGCCCAGTTTCAAAAGTGCTCGGCAGTCATCTTCTATGGTGGCGACATCGGCCTTCACCACCCGCCGCCGACTGCCCACAATCGTGGCCAGCACGGCGTCAAGCATGGACCAGTCCTTGGAACCTTCACTCATGTTGAGGGGCCCATCACCATATCTGGCAATCCGGTGACCAATTGCGGGAAGATGGACAGGATAACGATGGCAAGAACCATGCAGCCCACGAATGGCAGTGAGCCTTTCAAGATGGTCTTAAGTGGAATGTCTGGGGCAATGCCGTTGATGACATAAAGGTTCAGGCCCACGGGCGGCGATATAAGCCCGATCTCCATATTGATCGTCAGGATGACGGCGAACCAATAGGGGTCAAAGCCTGCGCCGATAACGATAGGCAGCAGGATCGGCGCTGCCATCAGAATGACAGCCACTGGCGGAAGGAAAAAGCCGGCGACCAGAAGGAAGATGTTCACAAAAAGCATCAACACCCATGGGTTCACGTCGAGCGCGCCGATGGATTGAGCGATAGACTGCGTGATGTAGAGCGAAGACAGCATGTAGGAGAACACACCGGACGCCGCGATGATGAACAAGATCATCACGCTTTCCCGGGTCGTGTCCCGCAGCACCGCCCAAAGCGCCGTCACGTCCCACAGGCGGTAGACGATCATGGCCACGACTACACACAGGAGCGCGCCCACGGCGGCCACCTCCGAGGGAGTAGCCACACCCCCACCGCCATACAGCGCAAACAGCACACCGATGATGATGAGAATGAATGGCAGTACGCGCGGCAGAATAGAGAAGCGCTCCGACCATGAATAATGACGCGCCTGGAGAGCACCCGAATTGCTGCGCGACGTGGAATAGATCGACCACGCCATGAACAATGAGACGAGCAGAATGCCTGGCACGACGCCTGCAAGAAACAGCCGCCCAATAGAGGTTTCTGTGGCGATGCCATAGACGATCATGGTCACTGACGGTGGAATCAGGATGCCAAGCGTGCCGCCCGCAGCGATGGAACCCGAAGCAATCGTGTCCGGAAAGCCGCGCTTTCGCATCTCCGGAATGCCCATCTTACCGATGGCCGCACATGTGGCGGGCGATGAACCGGACATGGCTGAGAAGAGCGCACATGCACCAAGGTTGGACACGACCAAACCACCGGGAATACGCGTTAGCCAGCGTTCCAACGCTTCGTACAAGTCTGCCCCCGCGCGGGTGGACGCGATGGACGCTCCCATCAAAATGAACATGGGAATGGCCAACAGAGAGAAATTGTCCAGTTTGCCGAACAGCAGTTCAGGCATCAGCTCAAGATCGCGAGTGCCCGAATTGAAGAATAGGAAGGTGGCGGACACAACCAAAAGGCCAACGGCAACAGAAATGCCGGAGAAGAGCACGATGATGGTGCTGATGCCCACCAGCGCGCCAAGCAGAAGCGGGTCCATATTAGTGCCCCTTGCGTTCGGTATTGGTGAAGCCCTGATCGGCGGCGAGGCCAAAGGGCTGTTCATTGCGGCTGGTCACGGCCAGAAAATCAGCCACAAGCTGCAACAGATAGAGGCCAAGGCCGACCGGCACCGCGAAATAGGGAATAGCGAGGCGCACGCCCCACACTGTGTCTGAGGTCCAGCCCTTTGAGGTGGCGACCCACCACATTTCAATACCGTAGAAAAACATGCCGCCGATCACCAGAATGGCGAGACCCACGACGGTATAGAACAATGCAAGCCGGGCTTTGCCGCGCAGCATGAGGGGCGCAAGATCAACATTCACATGGCCCCGCAGCTTCTGCACATATGGCAAGCCGATGAGAGTGGATGCGACCATGAGATAAGTGATGAACTCAGTCTGCCAGACCGTGGACCAATTGAGCACGTAGCGCACAAAGATCATCTGGCAGGTCACAGCCACCGACACCAAAATCATGAGCGCGGCAATGACGCCCGCAATGGTGGATAGTAAGCCGACAAAGCGGATAAAACCGGTCACTAAATGCCCCTCCAGACAAGAAAAACCCGCCAGAGGTTAAACCTCCGGCGGGCATATATCAGTCGATTAATCGACGCTGAGCGCGAGATCCAGCAGCTCTTGGCCGCCGTCTGTCTGGGCTACGAATTCCTTATAGGAAGACTCCTTGGCTATGTCCTGCCAAGCTTGGAACTCGTCTTGCGTCATCGCCTTGATTTCAACACCTGCCGCTTCAAACGCTGCCACAGATTGCGCGTCCTGCTTCTTGGCTTCGTCCAGGTAAAACGCTTCCGCTTTAGCCGCGGCGGCATCAAGCGCCGCCTTCTGAGCATCGTTCAGACCGTTATAGGCGTCGGCATTCATCAGTAGTGGCTGGTACATGAACCACAGTGCGGTATCGCCAGCAGGCGTGTAACAGGACACTTGTTCAAAGATGCGATAGCTCTCGAATGATGATGAAGACGTGTTTGCAGCGTCCAGCACGCCGGTTTGCATGGCCGAGTAGATTTCGGAGGAAGCCATAGAGGCGATGGATGCGCCTGCAGAGGCCAGCATTTGCTCAAAGCTCTTACCTGCCGCGCGCGTCTGCAAACCCTTCACATCGTCTGGTGAGGTGATGCACTTATCCTTGCCTGCAAAGCCACCAGCAAGATAGCCGTGCACCAGCACCTTTACATCATCTTCGGCCATTTGCTCTTCGAGCTTGCCCATGAATTCGCTCTCATTGAGGCGCGCGGCGTGGTCGTGGTTTTTCACCAGACCCGGCATCAGCGTCAGGTTGAACGCTGGGCGCTGACCGGCTGCATAGGCCAGCGGAAAGATTGTCATGTCCAACTGGCCTCTGGACAACGGCTTGTACTGCTCGCGGGGCTTGAACAGAGATTTGGACGGAAAGATCGTAATGTTGAGATCAACGCCAGCGGCGCTGACTTCATCAGCCACCATCTGTGCCACTTTGTGGCGAACATCCTTGGTGGACCATTGATGCGACAGGCGCATATCGGCGGCTGAAGCGCCGAAAATAGCAACGCCATTGAGCGCAAGTGCCGCTGCGGCCGTGCAAAGTACTAGTTTGAGTTTCATCGATTTTCTCCCGTGTCGGCACCTCCTCCCGAGATGCACAGGCTGACCTCACTACTTGTAAAATGCAAAAACCGCAATCTTGTATACAAAAGTCTTTTCAGCCATGATGAACCCATGATCAACTCGCCGCCAAGCCAAGTGTCGATACAGTCGGAAAGTGTCGTGCCGTTCGAACCGGCACGTCGGTCTGACGCCATCACAGAAAAACTTGAGTCGATGATTGTGTATGGCGAGCTGGCCGCAGGGCAGCGTCTCGATGAAGTCAAACTTGCAGAGCAATTCGCAGTATCCCGCACTCCGCTTCGTGAGGCGCTGCACAGATTGGAAGCGTCCGGTCTAGTCGAAGTCATCCCTCGGCGCGGCGCATTCGTGCGAGAAGCTAAGCCTCACGAAATGGTGGAAATGTTCGAGGTGATGGCTGAGGTAGAGGCGCTGGCCGGACGATTGGCAGCGCGCCGAGCAACGTCTGATCAGCTTTCACGCATCAGCGAATTGTGTGATGAATGTGGGCGGGTTGTTTCAAACCCAGCCGCATATTACCGCGCAAATGAGCAATTTCATCATGCGATATATGAGGCGTCCGGAAATGCCTTCCTGCAAGGTGAGGCAAAGCGTCTGCACCGGCGTTTGCGGCCATTTAGACGACTGCAATTGCACGTGCGCGGGCGCTTGGATCAATCATTTGATGAACACACGCGGATTGTACGAGCGTTGCAAGGCGGCGACGGCGATGGGGCCGCTAAGGAGTTGCGCCAACACATCGCCATTCAGGGCGAGCGTTTTGGCGATCTTGTCGCAAGCTACCGTCACCTGGTCTCGGAATAGCTAGATGTAATGGGATACTTTCCCACAATTGGTGCTCATTCTCACGCTCGTCTGGGCTAACAGCTTGTCACCACCAATGTTTATCAGGAAGATGTAGGCCGTCGGTTGACGATATTATGGAGTACACGGAACACGACTAGCGGTCGACCAAACGTCCTATCGAACTCATAGGCTCCCCGCGTGGCCAGCGATCCCAAATCTCGGCACGTTGGGCAGCATTGCAGTAAATCCGACGGCGATACCTCATGGCGAATGTCCGCTTTCCGCCCTTTTGAGACATCGAATACGGATGTGAGAACAGGCGCTTTGTCTGCGGAGCTGCCGTTCGAAGGCCGACCAAGTGGATGTCCGCCAGGGATCGTTTCACGCACCGGCTCTAAATGCCATATCGTAAGCGATGGGTTGGATCTCGATTGACCAAACCGGTGGCCATTCGGCTCTCACCTGAGCCGACCACAAGAGTGCTTGATGGCTGCATTCCTGTCTTTATTCGTTGAGACGAAGCCTACCCAAACTTGGGGGATTTCGCGCAGCTCAAGTCACTTGACGGACAGCTGTCCTGAAGGATTTCATATGTCATAGCCGGGTGCTCGATACCTAACTGGGTTATCAATCGAATGAACGCATCCAGTGTGTTGACGTAAACGTTCCAGGTTTCATTGGTTTCGGTCTCACCGTCCGGCATTTCGTGAATTGGCAAATTCTTGATCCGCACTGGCCCGCTTGGTGACACCAAATTCCACTCCAACTCTCCGGCGTTTATGTACTCGTCATTGTCAGTGATGGTTGGCGCGTCGAAGTACTCTTGAGAACGCTTTCCGGGACGGAAACGGTTCCGAATGGCACTTCTTGAACTGGTTCAGAAGGCCACTTTGGAACGACATCTGCGTGGTAGGTTTTCATAGGTGTTTTGATTGATGAAGAGATAATTTACGTTCTTCATCAATAGTTTAGCGTATACGCTAAACTCTGCAACTTGACACACGCCGCTTCGTCTAGCGCAGTTTTGACGCCGTCATGATATGCTGTTGGGATGAAACGAGCTGCGCTCCACATTTCGGATCTTGAACAGCTGCGTCTAAAACACGGGGTTTCAAAGCGGGACCTGCTGAGAGCGATGGGGGAAGTCCCATACAGCACTTATGATCGTGCGCTGAGCGGGGAGCACGACCTGGCATGGAACAAAGCTTGGCAAGCAACCCAATATCTCATCGAGGCGTGCGGCCTCCGCAAGGAGGACGTACTGCTTGACTGAGTTTTAAAGCCAGTGATCAAGGCCCCAGAACTACCGGTCAGGAGGTTTTGGCGAGCCGGACTTTAGTCGATCATGCTGCCCCACACAGCGGGGCAACACTCCAGCTACCTCAAATCGATCTTGCAACACTCGAAGCTCCATTTGGCAGTTCATCCCAAATCAGCTACTTCTATGGCGCGGTTTGGTCACCGCTTCGAACACAGGCACCGCTATGTCGGGTAGCCTGCCTAATACAACACCGTCGACGGACGTTCCTGCGGGAGCGCTTTGTCGCATGGAAATAAGCAGGACGAGCTTCACGCCTGTGTTCACTCGTGACCAACTGCCTGGCGCCAGTGCCGGGTCGTTGGTCTTCACTTGAACAACAGGAGAGACCAATATGAAGAAGACTATCGGGGTTGGGGCACTTGCCCTTTTGGTGCTGGCTGGTTGTACAACCACCAGCAGTGAGCCGGTATCACTGCCGACCAAGACCTTCAAAGGCACATGGGAAGGCGGTGAACTGTCTACGTTCCGCATCTTAAGCGCATCGCAGGTGCGATATTGCTACGCCGTTGAGTGCACCACGGAGCCGTACACCGGTGATCCAAACAGCCGGTTTCGATTTAGCTGGGGTACGTCGCGGTTTGTATTCACACGCACGGACGACGGTTATGACGGTTCGTTCCGAGCGGGCTCCGCTACTTCCAAAGTGAGCATGCGCTGATCCGATGAAGTGGCTTTTGATGGCCAGCCTGCTGGCTGGCAGCTTCACCCTCCCAGCCTGGGCGGGTGAGGTCAGGATCAAGTCGTTGGAGGTGAACCGGAACCTCAAGGTGAATGTACCGTACGAGGTCACGTTGCCGTACGTGCTTAGCGGCAGTGGGCGCATTCAGCAGGTCTGCTTCTTTTGGTCGAGTGATGGGCCGTATTGCTTTGGTGCTGACTTCAACGACAAGCGGGCGAAGATCGAGCTCAACACAGGGCGCGCGAGCACCTATGAGCTCAGTGCCTACATCCGCTACCGGAGCAATGGCCGTCAGCAGGAGAGCAACCGCGTCTCGAAGACGATTGCGGTGAAGCGCTGATAGATCGGCTGCCCCTCGTGGGGCAGCCGTAAAAGGTATCCGTGCCCTCCAGGCCAGCTGTTTTGCTAAACGCGACGGAGCGTTTTTAGAACCAGGACGATCTGCGCTTCTTGGCCCGTGTCCTAGGTTTGGCTCTGCTTGTCGTTCTGCGCTCAGCTGTGGCCCTGGCCGTTCGCTTGCGTACAGGCTTGCGCTTCCTGGTGTAGGTCTTGCGGACGGTTCTGCGTTTGGTGGGACGACGGCGTCGCTTGGAACCGCTGGTGCCGACTGTGGCCGAGACGGTGAAGAACATGATTGGCTCCTGGCTTTGTTTGGAACGCTGGAAGCCAAGCGCGGCTCGCGAGGCCGCGTCACCGTTTGGAATGGGTTGGTTTTGGGCAGAGGTCCGGTCTTATGACCGCCTATGAGAACCGATCACTTTTGAGGTTTGAGGCTTACATTTGAGGCCTGAGCTTGAACCTTCTGCGCTAGATCCGGAATGAGCGTGAAGTCAGTAGAGCCACTCCGAACCCAACCATTGGCGAGCGGCAGGATCTGCGTGGGCACCTGGAAGGGCGTGGCAAAGTCTGGCGCTGTAGCAAAGGCCAGGCTTCGATTAGCTCTCAGTTCCTCGTCGAGGATTTTGAGCGCCTGGTTCACATACCAGTTCGATGTGGAGACGGTGAGCAGGACTAGGGGGCAGTTGAGCCCATAGGCCTGCTTGTAGAGTTCGCGCCCAATAAAGCGCCCATATTGCTTGATCATACTGTCTAGCCCCCCATGTCTGGGCCAGTGATTTGCGGTTTCTCTAGTAAGGTTTCTGGCACGGGTGGCCGCATGTTGA
>JBCBXA010000091.1:0-11426 GCA_039816825.1 Pseudomonadota bacterium
CGCTTTGCAGTCTTTTCCTTGAATATCTTGTCATATCAAACGCCAATGCCAGCAGATGAATGGGTCCTGACCCTAGAACTCACGGTATTCTCACTGGGTTCTGGAACCCACAGCGGTTAACAGTGTTTTAAAGGGCTGGCGGAAGTTGGCCCTTTTTCGTTTGGCAAGGCCATATCGACCGGGCTACCTTACGGCATGTAATGGGCCGCAGTGTGCGGGCGGCCCCTTTTCGCGGCTGAGCCGCTGGCAGGAATAAGGCAGATTGCGTTGCTGCAAAGCGCCATGTTTTTCGCCCTTGGGGCAAGTGTAGCCGGATTGGTGGCGCTGTGGTTGGCGCCCATGGTCTGGCGTCGCGCCGTTCGGGTAACCGAGCGCCGGGTGGAAGCTGCCATCCCCCTGTCGATCCATGAGGTTCAGGCTGACAAGGATCAGATGCGGGCAGACTTTGCCGTGCAGCTGCGCAAGGTCGAGCAGAAGAGTGAAAAACTGCAGTCCAAGGCGGCCGAGGATCGGGTCACCATAAACGAGCAGCTTTCGCGCATCGATGCGCTGGTGACAGATCGACGTGCCAAGGCCGAGATGATTGCCGATCTGGAAGACCGTCACGAAGCGCAGCAGATGGAACTTATCCAAGTGAGGGAGAAGGCGACGCAATTGCGCAGCGATCTGAACGCGCGCGATGCTCGTTTGAAGGAGCGGGGCGAGCGGATCAGGGCTCTTGAAACTTCGCTTCGGGAACAGGAAAATGCCCGAAACGCCGCCCGGATCGAGCTCGCAGCTCTTGAGACCCGTGGCGAAGACATCGGCGAAAAACTGCGTGCTGCCTCCAAGGTTGTGAAGGCCCTTAAGGAGAGCAATGCCGAACTGAAGAAGACGCAGCGTGAGCAGCAGGTCGCAATGCGCAAGCTGGAACGCGAACGCGATAAGATGCAGGGCGAGGTTGATCGTTTCCGCTCCAATGTCATTGATCTTGAGGAGAGGCTGGATCGGCGTAAAGCCGAACTTGCGCGCCTCAAGGGCCAGCCCGTGCCTGTGAGTTCCGGAGCTAAGGCGCGCAAGGCCGCTGATGTTTCTGCAAGCGCGACCAGGAAGAAGGTGGCTGCCGCAGCTGTTGATACGCCGTCCGTCAGCAGTGCCGCTGAAGAAGGCGCGATTGCAAGCCAGTTGGCCGACTTTCAGTCAGAGATCGAGAAGCTTGGTGGTGCTGCGCCCAAAACCGCTGCTCAGCGCAAGAAGCTGGTTTCGCAGATGGACAAGATCGTCGTGCAGATCACAGCCGCAAATGCCAGCGACACGGCTGAAATCCCTGCCGATAAGAAGAAGCTCAAAGGCTTTAAGAAGCCGGTCAAGGGCGAGAAAGGTGCCACTCAGGAGAAGGCTGACAATGACCGTGTCGGCAGCCTGAGCGACCGCATATCGGGCCTCCACAATCTGCCAGCGGCTGAGTAGGAGTCAGGCCTAGTCTGCCTGAAGCGCGATCTTCGAGATCACTTGCCCGCTGATCGCATCCACCACCCAAAGTGCCGTGCCATTACCATTGGCAAGTCGGATGAGAATCCGGTCACCACTGAGGCTCGTTTCGACGATCCGGGCGCCATCGGGCACGGCAAGGGACGCTTCCACCGTGCTGCCGGGTACCGCGGTGGCAGTGGTGCTGCTGTCGGGTTCCTGAAACCAGATGCGATAAGAAATGGCTGCCAAAACAGCCACAAAGCCCAGCATCATGATGCTCAACGAAACAAGCTGGACGCGCTGCATCTTCTGGCGCACGCGCTCAACCGCCGGATCTAGCGGTTCATCGTCTGGCAGGTCGAAGCGATTGCGGTCTTGGGTCATGGGTGGTCCGTTGCGCGGGCTCGCCCTGTTAGCCTGAGCGCCTTCGCTTGCAAAGAGGCATGGTCAAAGAGGGATGGCGGGCGCGAAGCGTTCATTCTTGCTTTGGGGGCCGGCCGACGCCAAAAGCAAAGGATGAGCCTTGGAACAGAGACTTTGAACGCATCCGCCGTGACATCCAACGCGCTGAACGTCGACGCTGAGCATGCGGGCCTGCGCCTGGACGCCTATGTCGCCGCCCATGCGCCGGACTGGGTGTCCCGGAGCCGCATCAAGGAACTGGTCAAGGCAGAGCAGGTTTCCCTCAACGGTGCTGTTTGCACCGCGCCCAATCAACGCCTGAAGCAAGGTGACGTTGTGCACTGGATGGTCCCGGAGCCGGAGGATCCGACGCCGCAGGGCGAGGATATTCCGCTCGTCATTGCCTTTGAAGACGACCATCTGATCGTCGTCGACAAACCTGCCGGTCTGGTCGTCCATCCCGCTGCCGGCAATTGGAACGGAACGCTGGTCAACGCGCTCATACACCATTGCGGTGCCAGTCTGAGCGGTGTCGGTGGCGTGAAACGACCCGGAATTGTCCATCGTCTCGACAAGGAAACAAGTGGCCTGATCGTTGTGGCCAAACATGATCAGGCACATCAGGGGCTCGCTGCGCAATTTGCAGATCATGGAAAGACCGGGGCCATGCAGCGGCGATACCAGGCGCTGGTCTGGGGCGAGACTCCGCCTTTTGGCAGGGCAGAAACATGGCTTGGGCGTGACCCCAAAAACCGCCAGCGGAGAGCTGTAGTGCCCGAAGGCGCGCCTGATGCTAGGCACGCGGTGACCCATTGGAAAACGCTGGACGTCTTGAGTGGAGACGATGGCAGAACCCGGTCTCCCATCGCAATCTCGCACATAGAGTGCACCCTCGAGACCGGGCGCACCCATCAGATAAGAGTGCACATGACGCATGAGGGGCACCCATTGATCGGGGATCCGCTTTACGGACGTGGATTGGCAACCCAGTCGGAGCGGTTGCCCGACCCAGCCGCAAAGACTGTAAAGTCGTTTCGCCGCCAGGCTCTGCACGCGGCGGTTCTGGGTTTTGAACACCCGGTAACGAAGGAACCAGTTCTGCTTGAAAGCGGTTTGCCCAAGGACATGGCTCGCTTGAAGGCAGCGCTGGAGACGATCACGCCTGCGTAGCAGCTCTATGTGACGGGATGGCGCGCCGCAGGCGTGAACCAAAGCCGATCGGTGAACGTTACAATTAAGAAATGTTGCGTCACCGCCTTAAATCGGTCGCTCGCCCATCCTATATCTATCGTAGAACGACGATAAACAAGCGTTCGGACTACGCCTTAAACGGGTGGTTCAGAGGGGTCGTGGCGGTTCAACCCCACCGCGCGACATGAAATGAAAGGGTGCTGATATGGCCCAGACTGTTGAAAAGAGTAAAGAAATTGCAACGCGCTCATCGAGCAATCTGAGCGCCGCCCAGAGCCAAACTCTGCCGTCGATCACCACCGGCAATGGCGGGCTGAACCGGTATATGGAAGAGATCAAACGCTTTCCCATGCTCAAGCCGGATGAAGAATACATGCTGGCCAAGCGATATGCTGAGCATGGCGACACGGATGCCGCACACAAAATGGTGACGTCCCACCTGCGTCTCGTCGCCAAGATTGCCATGGGCTATCGCGGCTATGGTCTGCCAATTTCCGAAGTTGTGTCGGAAGGCAATGTCGGCCTGATGCAGGCTGTTCGCAAGTTCGACCCGGAGAAAGGCTTCCGCTTGGCAACCTACGCCATGTGGTGGATCAAAGCCGCCATTCAGGAATATGTGCTGCGCTCGTGGAGCCTTGTGAAGATGGGAACAACCGCCAACCAAAAGCGGCTGTTCTTCAACTTGCGCAAGACCAAGAGCGCCATCCAGGCCCATGATGGTGGTCATCTCACCGATGCCCAGACCAAAGAGATTGCACGGCGCCTCAACGTCACGGAAGACGAGGTTACGAGCATGGACCAGCGCCTGACGGGCGATGCCTCGCTCAACGCGCCCATCCGAGCTTCTGAAGGCGAGGGTGGCGAGTGGCAGGAATGGCTGGTTGATGACAGCGAAAGCCAGGAAGATGTGCTGGTGCGCGACGACGAGATGGATGCCCGCCGCGAGTTGCTTCGCGACGCCATGGGTGAACTGAACGAACGCGAGCAGCGCATTTTTGAGGCCCGTCGCCTCGAAGAGGATCCGATTACGCTGGAAGAGCTCAGCCAGGAGTTCGGCGTCAGCCGTGAGCGCATCCGTCAGATTGAAGTGCGCGCGTTTGAGAAGGTTCAGAAGGCCATGGTCGCAGCGGCCGGTGCCATCGCCGACGCAACGCGCCAGCGCCAACTGGCTGGCTAAACACACAATCGTCCCGGGTGCCTCGCTCGAGATAAGCTCCAAGGCCCGCGCTTTCCCCCCCAGCGCGGGCCTTTTCTTTGGGCTCATGCGCGCTGGACGTGTCGCGCTGGACATGCCGCGCCGGATGATCTTCATTCAAGGCATGCTGCTGCGTGCCGTCCTGCTTGTTGTCTCTCTGTTGGTGCTGTTGCAGCCGGCCCATGCCCTGGAGTTCGGGCCGCTCAAAGACCGTCTGTTTGCCTATGCGGCGTTGCTGGAAAGCTCGCCCGATGGCGGGTTCCGCCGGTTTGAGTATGACGAGATACGGGACGTGAACGGGCGTGACCGCGACCCGGGCAGGCGTGCTCTGTCGAAGTATGTTCTGCGGGTTCCAGGTGGCGTGAAGCAGCGGCGCATCGAGACACCTGCAGGCCGTATCCCCTATATGCAGGCGGGGCGTGACGCAGGCCGCGCCACCATGTTGATGGTCTACATTCATGGCAATGGCGGCAATCTCAAACAGGGTGTTGATACCCGCACGTTTGGTGGCAATTTCGGACGGGTCATGTCTCTCGTTGTCAAAGCGGGCGGTCGATACGTTTCTCCGGGATTCAGCGACTTTGGGGCGACCGGTGCCGCGCAGATCGGAGCGCTTCTGGCCGATCAACGACGCGCCAACCCCGGCGCGAAGATCGTCCTCTCGTGTGGAAGCCAAGGTTCGCTTTTGTGCTGGCGTCTAGCGCGAGAGCCTGCAACCACTGGCTTGGTTGACGGGTTGGTTCTGCTGGGCGGCACTGGTGATTCTGACTATCAGCGAGCGCGTCGCGCTCGCCGCGTTGCCCTTATTCCCATTGTGTTCGCCCATGGCAGCCGAGACATCGTGTTCGACTGGCAGAACGTGCGCCGTCAGGCCGATGCCTTGCGCGCAGCGGGTGGTCGCGTGCGGATGGACCTGTTTGACACCGGTATCCACGGCACACCCATTCGCATGATCGACTGGCGCGATACGCTCAACTGGATGTTGTAGAGGGAGCCGGGCGGCCATGGCGGATGGTATTTCAATAGACTGGCGCGTCGAGGCTGAGACCTTGAAAGTCGACGTGAGTTTCAGTGATCCGAAGTTTGTCGGCATGGCCTGCAAGCTGACGGTCGAGATGTTTGTCGAGACCCTTCAGTCCAACGGCACCGACGCGCGAAAGACGGTGTTGACCGAGCCCTTTAAGGCCGAACAGCTTGGCAACAGTTTCGACATCCCGCTGGCTGATATTAAAGGCTTCAGCTTCTTTGGTGAGCACATTCGCATCACGCCGGAACTGGTGGTCACCATCGACGATGGCGTGCTTTGGGATACAAAGGAACGCGCGATGCTGGACTTGCCCATGCCAGCTCGCAACAGTGCCGCCTTGTCTGTCGGTGAGCCGTCGCAGGTCCTGAACCCACGCGATCAGATTTCATTGGCACGCAACTTTGGTACCCTTCCGACCACCCGCAAGCTGCTGATGGTTCTGCTGATAGCCATATTTGGTGCGGGTGCGCTGGCTGTGTTTGCCGTCTGCCTTCACGATCAATTCTCCGCCGATGCGCTTCTGTTTGATCCAGGCAGCGGTGTCCCACCCATTGTGATTGGCATCATCGCGCTGGTCGTTGGTGCCGTCGTGCTCTTCTTTTCTTACAAGGCCGTGCTGCGTGGCTACATGCACGTCGAACTGCGCAGCGATTTCGGCATGATCTCCGCGAACACACGGATGCGGGTTGCAGACCTTTTCTCTGCGGTGTCGCGCACGCCAGTGACGGGCCTGCAGGTGCGGCTGGTGGCGGGCGCCCTGGAGTGCGGTGAATATGTCCAGCGCTCGGGCACCGACACCAACTATGTAGCCTTCCGGCGGCCAGTGAGCGCGCTGGTGCTGTATGAGAAGACCACAGCCGCAGTGCCGGCCAATGTCGATGTTCAGCAGTATTTCACTGAAGAGATAGACTTTGGCTCGATGTTTGCGGCGCTCTATCCGCCCTGCATGTATTCCAATCGCCACGGCCTGGCGGTCGTCCTCAAACTGCAACTGGTCGTCCCCGACCTCGCGGATTTTGAACTCGAGATTCCCTACGAACGGATCGATTTTGACGCGTTCATGGTGCCAGCGGCCTCGTGATGGATGACTATCTGAAACTCGCCGGGCAGAGCCTCAGGACCGATCACACCATCATATTCACCGGGCCTTCAGGCGCGGGTAAGTCCACCTATCTCAACTGGCTGGAGGAGCAGCATCCGGCGTTCGTAGCTGAGCCAGTAACCCATGTGTGGGAGGGCCGGCCGCTGCAATGGCCCGATCTTGCTCACATCGAAACGCAATGGGTTTTCGTTGATGAACTGCTCACCATGGGTGATTTGCTGCATGTGCGACGGCTGGTCAGTCGGGGGCATCGCGTTGTGGCAGCGAGTCATCTCCCCGTACTCGCCCACAGACTGATTTTCCCTTTCAGCCTAAGGATCTTCGATCTGGGTCGGCATACTGGCAAGCTTGCTGCCGAGCTGACCAGATCGGGGTTTAATGCCCAGCCGGACGACGTCCACCGCTTTGTCAGCAAGCACGGCGCGAGCTTTACCGCGCTTCGGCGGGTTTTGGATGAATGTCCACCCAGCGAACGGCGCTTTGGTGCTGCCCTGAACCATTTCGAACGCTACTGCACCGTTCGAACCGTTCGCGAGACGTTCTGAGCGGCTTGAAATCTTAATCTGTTTGGCCTTAGGTGCAGCCATGTTGCACCGCGCGCATATAGTGATCTTGAAAGAGCCGGGCCTTCTAGGCCTCGCACTTACTGGCGGTCGTTGGTCCTAGGGCACCGGCGACCGATGGGCCTGCGCGGCCGTTTGCCCTTCTTCCAATCTCATTATAGCAGACACAAGGCGAGCCCGCTTATCCGCGCGACTCGTCCGCGACATACGGAACGACACTCATGATCTCGAACCAAACCAACCGCATGCCTGAGGCATCGCGCCGCTACCGGCCATATCCAACTCTGGATATGCCGGACCGTACCTGGCCCAGCAAAACGATCGACAAGGCTCCCATCTGGTGCTCGGTCGATTTGAGAGACGGCAATCAGGCGCTGATCGACCCGATGGGTCACGAGCGCAAAGCGCGCATGTTTCGCCTGCTGCTCGATATGGGCTTCAAGGAGATCGAGATCGGTTTCCCCTCTGCGAGCCAGACCGATTTCGACTTTGCCCGTTGGTGCGTGACAGAAGGACCGGATGGAAACGGGACACCGGACGATGTTTCCCTGCAGGTTCTGGTGCAGTGTCGCCCTGAACTGATCACGCGCACGTTTGAAGCTCTGGAGGGCGCAAACCGCCCGATCGTGCATTTCTACAACTCAACGTCTGAGCTGCAGCGTCGCGTGGTGTTTGGGCAGGATCGCGCGGGCATCAAGCAGATCGCCGTTGATGCCGCCAAGATGGTGGCCGACATGGCGGCAAAGGCCGGCGGTGGCTTTCGCTTTCAGTATTCCCCGGAGAGTTTCACTGGAACCGAAATCGAATTCTCCCTCGAGATTTGCAACGCGGTCACGGAAGTCATTCAACCAACGCCGGAAAACCCGCTGATCCACAATCTGCCGGCGACCGTCGAGATGTCGACGCCCAACATCCATGCCGATCAGATTGAATGGATGAGCCGCAACCTCGACAATCGCGAAGCGATCATTCTGTCGCTCCACACCCACAATGACCGGGGCACAGGCATTGCGGCCACTGAGCTTGGCCTGATGGCCGGTGCGGACCGGGTGGAAGGCACTTTGTTCGGAAATGGCGAGCGGACCGGCAATGTGGACATCGTTACGCTGGGCCTGAACATGTTTACCCAGGGCGTCGATCCGCAGTTGGACATCACGGATATTGAGCGGATCCGCGATGTGTATGAACACTGCAACCAACTGCGCATTCCTGAACGCCACCCTTATGTCGGCGAACTGGTCTACACGGCCTTCTCGGGGTCGCATCAGGACGCGATCAACAAGGGTATGAAGGCCATAAAAGGCAAGAACGACCCGAAGTGGGAAGTGCCTTACCTGCCCATCGACCCGCAGGATGTCGGCCGGACCTATGAGGCCATCGTGCGCATCAACTCGCAGTCCGGTAAGGGTGGCATCGCCTATGTGCTGGATGCCGATTACGGGCTGAAACTGCCCCGGGGCATGCAGGTCGAGCTGCGTGAGATCGTGCAGGCTGTCACTGATGAAGAGGGCACGGAGCTTCCAAGCAGCCGTATCCATGAGATCTTTCAGCAGACCTATGTCGGGAGGCCTGATGGCAAGCTGAGCTTCGTGGACTACGCCACATCACCGGCCCCCGAAGGCGGACGACTGATGGAAGCGCACATCGTTCACAACGGTCAAAAGATCACGATCACAGGCAAGGGAAACGGCCCTGTGGACAGCTTTTGTGATGCCATTGGCCGCTATCTGGGTGTCACCGTCACCGTTATCGACTATTCGGAGCACTCGCTGGGAACCGGGTCCGACGCAACGGCCATCTGCTACATGGAACTGGAGATCAACGGCAAACGCGTATTCGGGGCCGGGGTGAATCCAAACATCTCCGCAGCTTCCCTTGAGGCTGTGCTCTCGGCAGCCGACCGCCACCGCTCGGTTTAATCCTGTGAAGTGCGAAGGTGCGCAGCACCTTTGCACAGCCACGTGCTTGCGGGCTGACGTAGCGAAATCTACAGTCCCATTTTCGGTTGTCGAGACCCCTCGGCTGCTATCGTGCCGCCGCAGATCGTTGCAGGGACACACAGGTATTGGCGTCTGAGCCTTCAAACGAAGATGGTGCGTTCTTCGAGCCTGCCGAACGTCGGCGGCTGATTGAAGCTATTGTGGCGTCGGAGACCTTTGCCAAGTCGGAACGGGCTAGAGCACTTCTAACCTACCTGTTCGAGCGCCAGGACGCTGGCGAGGCCGATCAGGTCAAGGGGTTCACCATCGCCATGGACGTCTTCGGACGGGACGAGACCTTTGACCCCAACAATGATGCGCTGGTTCGCGTTCATATGGGCCGGCTTCGTGACCTGTTGGCAGCCTACTATGCCGACGAAGGCGCTGACAGCGGTGCTGTGCTGACCGTTCCGAAGGGCCGCTACGTTCTTCAGTTCAGCCCTCGTGAACGTGCTCCGGAGCTTGAGGCGGCTGCCGACATAGCTCATGCCGCGCCACCAGCTTCCGTGTCGACGGCGAGTTCGCCGCTGTCAGCCGATGTCGTCGGCTCATTTGATGCTGCCGAGGCTGCGCGGATTTCAAAGCGCCTCAGTTTCCTGACGGTGATGGTTGGCCTTCTGGCTGTGGGCGCCATCGCCGTTTATGCGCTGCTGGTGACAGGGAGCAACCGTGGACGGGAGCAGGCGTCGGTAGAGACCGCACAGGCGGGTTCTGAAGACGCTGTGTTGCGCAACTTGCAGGGTGTGAGTGGTGCCGAGCTGTTGCCCCGGGTCAATTTTGTCCACTCGCTTGGCCGAGATTATCTTGAGTCAGGGCAGGACCCATTCGCGCTCGAGTTTCGAGCCACCCTGTCGCGATTTGACACCATTCAACTTATCGCCAACGGACCCACGGAGCCGATCAATGCTCCGCCGAGCGTTGGTAGGCATTATTACTCACTGGTCGTCAGCCCAATCGAGGCCGATGAGGCGGAGCGTCAAGGTGAGGCATTCACGCACCGTCTGGAGTTGAGCCATCCGAACTCGGGGCAGCTTATCTGGTCCGAGCTGATCAATGCTTCCACAATGAGGTTGCCAAGCAGCCAATCGCAGGACGGCTTGCTGCCTGATGGTTCTCTCGTGGTCGCCGCGTCGCGGGTTGCCGCTGTCGATGGCATGGTGATCTCCCACTTTGTGCGTGACGCTGGATCAAACCGCCTGTTCGATTGCCTTGCTCTGGTGTCGCCTGTTGCCAACGACCTTCCGCCGACATCGGCTGAAGCCGCAGTGCCTTGCCTTGGGCGGCTGATCGCTAGCGGCAATCAATTGCCCATCACGCATGCTTTTCAGGCTCTGGCGATATTGGAAGCTGCGCGTGCCGGCAATTCGGCAACGGCGTCCGGTCGTCTGCCAGTGGACGGTGTTGCAGAGGCCGCCAATGAAGTACTCCGCCGTGGCCAGCGCGCCGCACCTCAAAGTGCCATGCTGTACGCGGTTCAAGCCTATGCGACCATGTTCCAAACTGGAGACTACGAAGTGGCTCTTGGTATTTCGAGAAACGCCATCAGGAACGCCCCTGCAAGCTCCAACATTTGGGGTGCGCATGTCCGAATGCTGGCGCTTGCCGGGAAGTACCAAGAGGCTGACGAGGCCATCTCTGTCCTCAGCGAAGCGGCACGTGGCCTACAGCCGAGCTGGGCTTTCACTCGATTTCTGATCCTGCTTGAGCGTGGCGACAGGGAAGATCTGCAGCGGGCGGTCACACAGTTGAGCGGGGTTTCGAACCCCTTCTACTACCTTGCGCGCATCGTGGCTGCGCATGAACGTACGGATTTTGGCGCGCGCGATGCAATGATTGAGCGGCTGCGCCAGACCTATCCCGCGTTTTACGCCAATCCACCCATCTTCGTGCGTTCCATGCGTCTCCGCCCCGAGCTTGAGGAAAAACTCCTCTCCGCTCTTCGCAGGGCAGAGGTCTATCGCCAGGGCTGACACAGCCACACAATAACCATTGGTTAACCATACTTGTTAAGGGTTCGTTAGGTGCAGAGCCTGCGGTCGCATGGCTCGTTTCAAGAAGGATTGAGCCGTGCAGTCAGGTCATAACCTCTCCAAGTCGCTTGCCGTCGTCGCGGCCTTGTTGTTCTCGTCGAGCTCTGTCTTCGCTCAATCGGCTCCGGCTCCCACCCTCGACCCCGTTGCGCAGCTTCTCGCACAGCCAGCCGTCCGGGTGGGTGAGGTTGCCGTGGCTCCCGATGCGTTGCGAGGCTATTATCAGAGCGGCGGCGCTAGACTCTGGACCGGTGGAAGCGGGGTTTTGGACACCGCCTTTGAACTGGCCAGCGAGTTGGATGCGTTGGATCGCGATGGTCTGGCGCCGGCTGACTACACGCAGTTTCTGCCACTTGGCTGGCAGGATGCGGCGGATCCTGAGGAACTCGCTCAGGTGGAGATTGGGCTCTCGAGCGCGTTGGTGAAGGCGGCCCGTGATCTGTATGGCGGGCGCACCACGCCGAGTATCTCTGATCCTGACATCG
>JBCBXA010000092.1:0-11372 GCA_039816825.1 Pseudomonadota bacterium
CAGCACGCAAACCAGTCCAGCCCCGTAAGCTATCTCGCTGGCGCGGGGGCCCAGCGGCTTACCTCTGAGCGCCTCAATGGCGTAGAACATCAGATGCCCTCCATCCAGGACGGGTACTGGAAACAGGTTCAGCAAACCAATGCTGACAGACAACAAGGCGACAAACGTAATCAGAGCCGTCACGCCAAGTGTTGCGACCTGACCTGACATTCGAGCGATACGAACCGGGCCGCCAAGCTGCTGAACATCCTGCTTTCCAACAATGACCTCGCCGAGAAAAGTCAGGGTCCGGCTCATTGTGAACCCTGTCTCTGAAATACCCTCCCCGAGTGCTTCCAGCGGGCCATAGGTGATCTGCCTGCGCTGATCGGCGGTGGGTTCGCTACGCACGCCCAGAAGACCGTATCTAACCGGGTTTCCAAAATTATCTTCGGTATCAAAGGTTTGCGGTACAGCCTCAAGCGAGACTTCCTGGCCGGCGCGATCGACCGTCACGACCACGGGAACTTCGGCGCGTATAGATATATAGCGCTGCAGCTCCGTGAAATTGGATATTGGTTGCCCGTCAATTCCAGTCACGATGTCGCCGGGCAATATGCCAGCCTGTTCTGCGGCCCCGCCTTCAATCACACTTGTGACCACCGGATCGATCACAAAGCGGCCATTGGCCCAAAACAGGGAAGTAAAGATCACGATAGCGAGCAGGAAGTTGGCCAGCGGTCCGGCCAGCACGATGAAGGCGCGAGCCCATAGCGGCTTGAGTTGAAACAACTGTTGGCGTTCTTCCTCCGTCAGCGAAGGATCAACCTCGGCCTGCCCCGCGCTGGCAGCGTTCATATCACCATGAAACTTAACGTAGCCGCCCAACGGTATCAGGCAGACCTTCCAGCGCGTGCCGCGCCTGTCATTCCAGCCAAAGAGCTCTTTGCCAAACCCTATCGAGAACGCTTTCACACCGACACCACACCAGCGCCCGGCCAGATAATGCCCCATTTCATGAATGAAGACGACGATGGACAGAACGACGATGAACGCCGGCAACATGTAGATAATCGAGGCTGGCATCATCCGTTTCCAGTTCCCATTGCGCTGCTGTCCAGCTCCAGATCAACAACACCTGCACACAACAGACCTGCCCGACCCTCATTGCCGGGTGTCTGATCCAGACAAAGAGAGTTTACGCTCTGAAATGCGAAGGCGATCACCACCGCGATCATCAGCCCGTCTATTCGGTCGAGTACACCGCCATGGCCAGGGATCAGGCGCCCTGAATCCTTGACCCCTGATCTGCGCTTCACCGCGCTTTCCATCAGATCACCAAACTGGCTGCCAATGCTCATAAGAGCCACCACGAGTAGGATGAAACCGAACTGGTGGTCGCCACCCGTCCAGAACGCCAGCAAGCCGCCAATGAGGACGGCACCGGACAAGCCACCAATGGCACCAGACCATGTCTTGCCCGGTGATATGGCCGGGGCCAACTTGGGGCCCTTCAGCGCCCGCCCGACAAAATACGCAGCTGTGTCCGTGGTCCAAACGACGATAAACACGAAGAACAGGGTCAACAGGCCGGAAACGGGTGTTTCCCGGATCGCCCAGATCGCGACGAACGGCAGGGTGATATAGGGTATCCCGACAAGGTACCAGGTGATGTTGCGCACGCGGCGGCCTGCCGGAGACCGCCATATGATGATCGCGATCGAAACCAGTGACCAGCCTGCGGCCGCGGCCACGTAGGCCCATATTGGCGCCGCATTGACCACCAGCGTTGAGAGCACAAGCGCGGTGGGCAGAGATAGAAAGACCCTGATCGCGAGGCTACCGGGTCCCGGCTGCATGCGCTTCAGCGTCATGCCGTTCCATTCCCAAAAGCTGATGATGGCTGCCAGACACAGGAATTGAAGGAACCACCAGCCGCCGATCACTGTCTCGAAGGCCACTAGAGCCACGAGAACGACCGCTGAAATCGCGCGTGTTACCAGTTCCCTAGACGGCCGACGCAGGCCCATTCTGCCGGAACGGCGCGCCTTAGCGTCAGCCTCGCTCATCCAGCAGCTGTTTCAGCGAGTGGTGCAACATCGCCAAAGCGGCGCTCGCGTCCTTGGTATTCTGCGATGGCCCGCAGCAATGCGTTGCGGTCAAAATCCGGCCATGCGCAATTGGCGAAGACGAACTCGGAATAGGCTGCCTGCCAGAGCAGAAAATTGGAGAGGCGCTGCTCGCCCGATGTTCGGATGATCAAGTCCGGGTCCGGAATGCTGGCAGTATCGAGAGCAGCACTGACCAGTGCCTGGTCTATGTCTTTGCTGGCAATGGAGCCATCGGCCACACGATCAGCGATACGCTGAACCGCCCGCACCATCTCGTCACGAGCCCCATAGTTGAACGCAACGATCAAATCCATCGCCGTGTTGGCGCGGGTGAGACTTTCGGCCTCCTCGAGCAGAGGTCGGATGTCATCGGGAACGGTATCACGGCAACCGATTATGCGAACGCGAACACCTTCTCTGTGCAGCTCAGCCAGATCCCGGCGGATGAAGCGTTTCAGCAGACCCAAAAGATCGCGCACCTCAGCTGGAGGACGCTTCCAGTTCTCGGATGAAAATGCGTAGACCGTCAGCCAGCGAACACCCAGTTCACCGGCATTGCGCACAGTGTCGCGAAGCGCCTCAACGCCCTTGCGGTGCCCCTTTGTGCGTGAAAGGCCCCTCGCCTGCGCCCAGCGGCCATTGCCATCCATGATAATGGCCACGTGTGATGGCACGGGGCGACCGGGAACCAGACTTGCGGGCGGAACATATTCCATGATGCCTGGCGCAGGCGTTAGACCTGCATGATCTCCGCTTCCTTGGTGGAAAGAACGCCATCGATCTCTTTAACGGTGGCGTCAGTGATCTTCTGAACATCCTCTCCCAAACCGTGAGCTTCGTCTTTGGAGATGTCACCATCCTTCTCGGACTTCTTGAGTTGATCCATCCCGTCGCGGCGCACATGACGTGCCGCAACACGAGCCTTCTCGGCATACTCGTTGGCGATCTTCACCACTTCGCGGCGACGCTCTTCCGTCATTTCGGGCATCGGAATGCGGAGCAACTGTCCATCAACCACCGGATTGAGGCCAAGGTTGGAGTCGCGCACCGCCTTATCGACCGCACGGACAAGGCCGGTATCCCAAACCTGAATCTGAACCGTGCGCGCATCCGGCACGGACACATTGGCCACCTGGCTCATCGGCATTTTGGAGCCATAGGCTTCCACAATCAGGGGCTCGACGATGTTGGCGGATGCGCGTCCGGTGCGCAGACCGCTGAGGTCATTGCGCAGCGCCGTGACCGTTCCATCCATCCTGCGTTGAAGATCTTTGAGGTCTAGCATGTCTCGTCCTGTATCCTGCAAGCCTGGTCTTGATGCGCCAGAATCCCGGCACATGGTTTATATGTCGCCTCAGTCGTTGCTTACGAGCGTAAAACGTCCGCCGCCGCGCAAAATCTCGCTGAACTGGCCCTTCTCGTGAATTGAGAAGACGATAATGGGAATGTCATTCTCTTGAGTTAACGCCACCGCCGCAGTGTCCATCACACGCAACCCTCGAGCCAGCACATCGGAATGAGTGATGCGATCAAAGCGTTTGGCCGACGCATGCTTTTCGGGGTCAGCATCATAGATGCCGTCAACCTGAGTCGCCTTCATCAATACGTCAGCGCGAATCTCGGCGGCTCGGAGGGCTGCCGCGGTGTCCGTTGTAAAGAACGGGTTGCCAGTCCCTCCAGCGAAAATAACCACCCTGCCCGCATCAAGATGCTCCAGAGCTCGTCTTTGACTGTAACTCTCCGCAATCTCTGGAGTTTCGATGGCGCTCATCACCACGGCATTGAGGCCGGCAGCTTCGAGGCCCATACGCAATGCAATCGCGTTCATAACCGTGGCAAGCATGCCCATATGGTCCGCGCTCACGCGATCAGCACCGCCAGCTGCCAGTGAGACACCCCGAAAGATGTTGCCCCCGCCCACAACCAGCCCGACCGAGACACCCGCCTCAACGGCGGCCTTAATGTCGTCAGCCACTTGGGAAATCATGCCGGGGTCGATGCCAAACGCCTGATCGCCCATCAGCGCTTCGCCGGATACCTTCAGCAAAACGCGATGGTAAGGAACGTTACTCGTCGTGGAATTGTCGGGCATGAATCAGGGTCCGGCGCTGTCTCAACGCCAGATACACGAAGGGCGCCAGACTGTCATCCGGCGCCCTCGCAAGAGTTGCGTTCACAACAGAAGAAACGGCTTATCCTTGGACGGCCGCAGCGACCTCGGCCGCAAAGTCTGTCTCTTCCTTCTCGATGCCTTCGCCGAGTTGCATGCGCTCAAAGCGCACCAGCTTGATCTCGGCACCAGCTTCTTTGGAGGCATTGGCGAGAGCCTGCTCTACCGAATTGTCCGGATCAGTCACGAGAGCCTGCTTGAGAAGCACATTCTCCTGCAGGAACTTCCGAACGCGACCAACCATCATCTTCTCAATGATTTCAGCAGGTTTTCTGGACTCTTTCGCCTGCTCTGCGAGCACAGCTTTCTCGCGCTCCAAGACCTCAGGATCCATGTCCTCTTCGCTCAGCGACAGCGGATTGATGGCAGCGATGTGCATCGCGATCTGACGGCCAATGTTGGAAAGCACGGCTTTGTCGCCAGTGGACTCGAGAGCCACCAGCACGCCAATTTTGCCAAGGCCTTCGGTGACAGCGTTGTGCATATAGGAGGCAACGATGCCATCGCTCACTTCTACAAGCGCCGTACGGCGCAGGTTCATGTTCTCACCAATGGTGCCAACAGCGTCCTTGATAGCCGCTTCAACAGTCTTGTCTCCGCCAGAAACGGTTGCACTGGCAAGTGTCTCGGCATCCTGACCGCTGGTCAGGGCAGTTTTCGCAATATCACCAACCAATGTCTGGAAGCCGTCATTGCGTGCAACAAAGTCGGTCTCAGAGTTCACCTCGACAACGGCTGCCTTGGTACCGTCGGCTGCTATACCAACGAGACCCTCCGCCGCCGTACGGCCAGCCTTTTTGTCGGCCTTGGCGATGCCTTTCGTGCGCAGCCAGTCGAGCGCTGCTTCAACATTGCCATCGTTCTCGGCCAAAGCCTTCTTACAATCCATCATGCCTGCGCCGGATTTTTCGCGCAGTTCTTTCACCATGCTTGCGGTGATGTTCATCGGTCTATCCTCGAATGAGCCCCTGTCGGAACAGCGGCATGGTAAGACCCGGCCAACGCCGGTTTGTTACATATATGGGGTCTTGATGACGGTTTTTCAGCCGCCTCAAAAGCGTTGCGGACCAGCATAACCGACCCGCAATCAGCTTAGGCCTTGGCCAGCTCAGCCGCCTGAGCGACCCAATTGTCGCGGTCGATGCGACCCTTGAAAGAAAGAGCATCATCAAGCTTGGCGATGTCCTCGGCAGAGAACGCAGCCACCTGGGCAAACTTGGTCACGCCCAGCGCATTCAACTTGCCTTCGAGGACGGGACCAACACCAGAAATCTGCTTGAGATCATCGGGCTCGCCTTCCGGCGCCGCAAAGATGGCTCCTTCAGCGGCAGGGGCAGCCTCTTCTGCTGGAGCTTCCTCTATTGCAGGCGCCTCTTCAGCGGCCGGCGCCGCTTCAGCAGGTGCTTCCACAGGCTCGAGTATCGCCTGCTCCTGCACCTCTTCCTGTGCGCCCAGATCGACGCCCATCGCGCCCTGCTGCTTGGCGATGCCGGACAGGGCAGCCTTTGCAACAAGATCACAATAGAGCGAAATGGCGCGTGCGGCGTCATCATTGCCAGGAATAGGGTAAGCGATGCCTTCAGGGTCAGAGTTGGAGTCCAAAATGGCAGCCACCGGGATGTTGAGGCGACGCGCTTCCTGAATGGCGATGGCTTCTTTGTTCGTATCAATGACGAACAGAAGGTCAGGCGTACCGCCCATATCCTTGATACCGCCGAGCGCACGCTCCAGTTTCTCAAGTTCCCGGGTGAGGTTCAGACGCTCTTTCTTGGTGTACGAAGCGCTGTCATCGGCCAACAGTTCTTCGAGTTTACGCAATCGCGCAATCGAATTGGAGATCGTTTTCCAGTTGGTCAGCATGCCGCCGAGCCAACGGGCGTTCACATAGTATTGCGCGCTGCGCTGAGCCGCATCGGCGACAATTTCAGAAGCCTGGCGCTTGGTGCCGACGAACAGCACCCGACCGCCCTTCGCAACCGTGTCGTGTACGGCCTGAAGCGCCTGGTGCAGCATGGGCACGGACTGGGCAAGATCGAGAATGTGGATGCCGTTGCGCTCGCCAAAGATGAAAGGCTTCATCTTGGGGTTCCAACGGTGAGTCTGGTGGCCGAAATGTGAGCCAGCTTCCAAGAGCTGACGAATGCTGTAATCAGGCAGCGCCATGGTACTTATCCTTTACCGGTTGAGCCTAGCGCAGGGTGTGAAGGGCATCTGCCCCACCGGACGGTCATGATCGGGATTTCTCCCCGAACACGCCTACCCTGCGTGTGGAATGGGCGGCGAATAGCAGCGGCCCGGCGGTTTGGCAACAGCTTTAGCCCTTGCTCATGCCGTTTTGGCAGTCGCTAAAAGATCATAGCGATCCCGCAGCATGAAGCGCCGGCCCAAAAGCAGACCAGCGGTCAGCAGACCAGACGCAAGCCCCAGCCACATGCCCACTGCGCCCATGCCCAAACCAAACCCGCAGACGATGCCGACCACCATACCGACACCCCAGTAACCCAGTATGGCGACCATCATGGGCACCTTGGTATCCTGCAGGCCGCGCAGAATGGCCGCGGACATGACCTGAAGACCGTCCGCCAGTTGAAAGGCACCGGCAATGTAAAGCAGCGGCACAGCCAAAGCCGCGACCTGGCTGGCGTTCTCGATCTCAGTTCCAATGAAAAGGCGCACGATCTGAGCGGCGAACGTTAGGAAAATCAGGGCTGCTGCACCGGAAATGCAAAGTGTGAGCAAGATGCCGGCGTAGCCGGCCCGGCCAATCCCTTCCGGATCGTTTCGCCCATAGGCTTGGCCAACCCGAACGGTCACAGCGCTCGACAGGCCAAACGGAACCATGAAAGCCACGGTGGCCACCTGAAGCGCAATCGTATGAGCCGCCAGTTCCAGCACGCCGAACAGCCCAATGAGAAAGCTCGCGGCGATGAACAGCCCGCCTTCTGCGAGAATGGTCACGGATATGGGCCATCCGACACTCACGACACGGCGCGCCATAGCGAAGTCCAGCCTCAGCGGCTTCCGAAACACGTCGTACTTTCGCAGGGCTTTGTGCAGTGCCGCATAGACGACTGTGCCCGCAAGCATGAACAGGTTTGACCCAACGGTCGCGATCGCAGCGCCTCGAATGCCAAGTTCCGGCGCGCCGAAATTGCCAAAGATGAAGGCGTAATTCAGCAGGAAGTTGAGGAGGATCCCAGCCACCGTAACCCACATGAGAACCTGAGTGTGATTGACCGAACTCAAATAGGCCCGCGCCACCAAAAGCCAGACGATCGGGAACAGGGAGAACAGTGCGATGCGAAGATAACTCTCAGCCAGGCTTGCGACTTCTGGCACCTGACCAAATGACAGGAGCAGCCACTCAGCGTTCCAGTAAGCGGGCACAAAGACTGCAGCGACCGCAGTGACGATCCAGATGCCCATGCGGGTGGAACGCCTGACCGCCTGAAGGTCGCCGGCGCCTTCGCCCTCTGCGGCCACCGCCATAACCGCATTGCTGAAGCCGAGGGCCGCGAAAAAACAAAGAAAAATCAGATGGCCCGACAGGCTGACCGCAGCAAGCTCACCGGCGCCGAGACGCCCAACCATCACCAGATCGGTGGTTTGGATCGCGACCGAAGCCAGCTGAACACCAACCAGCGGAACCCCAAGGACAAGGGTGCGCCAGACATGTTGTGGCAAGGTGATCGTGCTTTGATGCATAAGCGCTCCCTATCAGACCAACTCCACCTCCACCACACCGTCCATGGACTGCAGAGCATTGGCCAACTGCTTTGTGACGGCGAAACGGCCGGGAAGTCGAACCTCGATTTCGGCCTCTCCATCGTTTTCGATGACGATAACGCTCACCTCATCGTCTCCACGGGCGGAAAGATGTTTGCGCAGCATGGAGATCGGATCTTTGTCGCGAACAAAGATCCGCATCTGACGGGCCAGCATTTTCTCGTCTTGGCGAAGTGGCTTCACATCGGTGATGCGCACCGAAACCCCCTCGTCCCGGATCTCGGCTCCACAAATCATCAGCACGGACTGGCCGAGCTCAAGCATGGGGCGAAATTTCTCCAATTGTTCTGCAAAGAGCACGGCCTCGAACTGGCCGGTGGCATCAGACAGAGTGATGATACCCATCCTATTGCCTGTTCGCGTGTTCCGCTCACTGCGAGCCACCACCGTGCCCGCCAGCCGCCCCGCTGCAACACCGTTCTTCGCCGCCTCCTGGAAATGAGCCCAGTTCTGCACGCGCTGACGGTCCAGCAGTTCGGCAAACTCATCAAGCGGATGGGCCGACAGATAAAAGCCAACCGATGACAGCTCGCGCTGCAAGAGTTCATTGGCGCTCCAAGGCTCTGCTTCCTTAAGGTCCAGTTTGGCCGCAGCGCCAGATGAGCCGCCAAACATATCGTTCTGCCCGATTTCATCATCGCGTTGCTGGCGCTGCGCGTCGGCAATCAGCGGCTCCAGATTGGCAAGAGTTTTCGCGCGGTCCGGCATGACGCAGTCAAACGCCCCGGCATTGGTCAGCGTCTCAAGCGTGTTCTTCTTCAAGATTTTGGGGTCAATCCGACCGAAAAAGTCGTTGAGCGACAAAAAGCGCTCTTTACCGCGGGCGGCCACCAAATGCTCCACAGCACCTTCACCAGCTCCCTTCACGGCGCAAAGCGCGTAGTGAATGCGCCCGTCTCGCACGTCAAAAGCCGTGTCAGAATCGTTGATTGACGGTGGTGCCACCTCAATCCCGAGCCGGATCGCCTCGCGGCGAAACTCAGCCAGCTTATCGGTATTGCCCATATCAAGGGTCATGGAAGCAGCCAGAAACTCCGCCGGATAATGCGCCTTCAACCAAGCCGTCTGATAGGCAATGAGCGCGTAAGCTGCAGCATGTGACTTGTTGAAGCCGTAGTCGGCGAACTTGGCCAGGATATCAAAAATCTCGTTGGCACGCTGCTTCTGGAGACCGCGCTCCACGGCCCCATCGACGAAACGTTTGCGCTCACCCTCCATAACGGAACGGATCTTCTTACCCATGGCGCGGCGCAGCATATCGGCTTCGCCGAGCGAATACCCCGACAGGATCTGCGCAATCTGCATGACCTGTTCCTGATAGATGATCACGCCCTGCGTCTCGCGCAGCACATGGGCAATCTTATCTTCGAGATAATCGGGCTGGCGTTCGCCGTGTTTGCAGGCGTTGTAAACCGGAATGTTGTCCATAGGTCCGGGACGGTACAGCGCAACAAGCGCGATAATGTCCTCAAAACAGTCGGGGCGCATACCCACCAGAGCCTTGCGCATGCCCGCGCTTTCCAACTGGAAAACGCCGACAGTCTCACCGCGTGTAAGCATCTCGTAGGTCTGCTGATCATCCAGCGGCAGTGAACCCAAATCGACCCGACCGCCATTGCGCTCGACCAAGGCCACACAGCGCTCTAGCACCGTCAGTGTCTTCAGGCCCAGAAAGTCGAACTTCACCAGCCCGGCTGGCTCCACCCACTTCATGTTGAACTGCGTAACTGGCATGTTGGAACGCGGGTCACGATAGAGCGGCACCAGTTGATCGAGGGGTCGGTCACCAATCACAATGCCGGCGGCATGGGTAGATGCGTGGCGCAGCAGCCCCTCAAGCTTCCCTGCTGTTGCCAGGAGCTCCGCAACGCTCTCATCCTTGTCTCGCTCCTCCGCCAATTGCGGCTCTTCGGCCAACGCTTGCTTGAGCGTTTTGGGGTCGGCGGGGTTGTTCGGGATCAACTTGGCCAGCCGGTCCACCTGACCGTATGGCAACTGCATGACACGCCCGACATCCCGGAGCGCAACACGCGCCTGCATGGACCCGAACGTGATAATCTGAGCGACTTGATCGTCGCCATACTTCTCTCGCACGTATGAAATCACTTCATCACGGCGTTCCTGACAGAAATCGATATCGAAATCCGGCATGGAGATCCGTTCGGGGTTGAGGAAGCGATCGAACAGGAGAGAGAAACGCATCGGGTCGAGATCGGTAACTGTGAGCGCCCACGCCACCAGTGACCCCGCTCCAGACCCCCTTCCTGGCCCGACCGCAATGCCCTGGGCCTTCGCCCACTTGATAAAATCCGCAACGATTAGAAAGTAGCCCGGAAACTGCATCCGCTCGATGATGCCCAGCTCATAGTCGAGGCGCTCATCATAGGTTTTGCGGTCAACGCCCGGCGCCAGTTCGTGTTGTCTCAGTCTGTCGTCGAGACCGGCCCTAGCCTGCCGCACGAGTTCCGCAGCCTCTTCAGCAAGACCGTCACCATCACCCGCGTCAGCGTTCGCGGCGCCACCCTGCTCAACTGCCGTGAAGCGCGGCAGAATGGGATCATGGGTCCTTGGCCGAAAGTGACATCTTCGGGCAATCTCGAGCGTGTTGGCCAACGCCTCAGGCAAATCAGCGAACTTTGCCTGCATCTGTCCCTGGTCGAGGAAGCAATTGTCCCGTGTCTCGCGCCGACGATCATCTTCGACGATGTAGCGACCATCCTTGATGCACAGAAGCGCATCATGGGCGTCATAATCTTCAGGCTTTGCAAAAAAGACCTGATTGGTCGCGACGATAGGAAGATTGCTCGCGTAGGCGATATCCAAAAGTTGCTCTTCAATCGCCTGGTCATCGCGCCGGGTTCTTTGAAGTTCAATGTACAGCCCGTCGCCAAACAGCCGGTGGAGCGCATGAACGGTCTGCTCAGCCTCAGCCCTGCGATCTTCGCTGAGAAGACGATTGACCGGACCATCAGGACCGCCAGACAGGCAAATCAAACCATCCGTTCGACCCTCCAGATCTCTCGCGCGAATCTCCAGTCGATCACCATCTGCCGTGCGGGTGTAGGCTCGACTGACGAGGGAAAGAAGGTTCCGATATCCCTGTTCCGACGCGCACAGAAGAGCGACGGACGGACTTGAGCCAAGACCTGCCTTGCCGTTGCGAAGCCTGGGTGACACCTCTTCATCCGCCGATTCAAAAGACAGTTCGAAAGAACAGCCGATGATCGGCTGCAACCCCTTACCGGACGCTTTCTCAGAAAACTCCAGCGCGCCAAACAGGTTGGATGTGTCCGTAATAGCCAGCGCCGGCATGTTGGTTTCAATCG
>JBCBXA010000093.1:0-286 GCA_039816825.1 Pseudomonadota bacterium
ACTACGCCATGCGCTCTTTCGTCCCCATCGTGATCGCCTCCGTGAGCGGAGGCGTTCTGTCGCGCCAATGGTTTAGCGAGGAATCTGCTTTTGCGATCCCTCGGTACACAATCGAAAGTTACCTGGAGTTTCCCGCCTTCGCGCTACTAGGCCTGGCCTGCGCCATCGTCGCGATCTCGTTTCAGTTGGCGCTGATCAGTGCCGACTATGCGGCGCGTAAAGTGACGCTGCCGCTCTGGCTACGCCCCGCAATCGGTGGCGTGGCGATCGGCACGATGGGCGTCTT
>JBCBXA010000093.1:296-11023 GCA_039816825.1 Pseudomonadota bacterium
GCCCACAGACCAGGCGCTGAAAGGCCAGTTCACGCTTCAGCTTCTGCTGCTGCTCTTGGTGGCCAAGACGGTCGCCACGGCCGTCACACTGGCGTCCCGCTTTGGCGGTGGGGTGTTTTCGCCATCGCTTTATCTGGGTGCCATGACCGGTGGTGCGTTCGGCATCATCTCCGCCTCTATCCTGCCCGAGTTCGCATCGGACCCTGGTCTCTACGCAACATTGGGCATGGGGGCTGTCGCCGCAGCCGTCATTGGCGCGCCTATTTCCACCACGGTGATCGTGTTCGAACTGACCGGCGGATACGCGGTCACCATCGCTCTGCTGCTGACGGTTTCCATCGCATCGGGTGTGAACCAGGCGATCCACGGTCGGTCGTTCTTTGAATGGCAGCTCGAAAGCCGAGGGCTCTTCGTCCACGACGGTCCCCACAAATACCTCGTCAAACGGACACGGGTGCGCGAGTTCATGAGGATACAGGAGTTGGACGAGGGCCAGGAGCCGCTCACATTCGACCCTGAACAGGGCACCCCATCGCTGGTACCCACAGATACTCTGGAAAAGGCACTGCGCCTGTTTGATGGCGGCGGCCATACCTCCCTGCCCGTGCTCCAAAGCAGCCAGAGCAACGTGATCATCGGCTGGGCTGACCAGACCCGCGCACTGGCATTCTTCAACCGAACGCTGATCGATGCCAGCGTTGAGGAACACCGCTAGCGCATTGGCCGCCCTCGCAATGCCGGGTTGGTTGGCCTAGTTTCATGATTTGTACCACCCACGAATCGTGAAACCTGCTGCATGTCTGATACTTCGCCCTACACGCCCGACGATCAGGCCCCCGCCCCGACCAGCGGCGGCATTGCGGCGCGCGCCATGGCGTCCCGCGGCGTGCAAACACCCGCGATGACCCATGCCGCATATCTCGAAGGGTTGAACCCCGAACAGCGCGAAGCGGTGGAGACGATTGATGGTCCGCTACTGGTTCTAGCCGGCGCAGGCACTGGAAAAACGCGCGTTCTGGTTTCGCGCATCGCCCATATTCTGGCGTCGCAGCGCGCCTTCCCAAGCCAGATCCTCGCCGTCACCTTCACCAACAAGGCGGCCCGCGAAATGCGGCACCGCATTGAGGGCTATGTGGGTGATGCAGTGGAGGGTATGCCATGGCTGGGCACCTTCCACTCCATCTGCGTGAAAATCCTTCGCCGTCATGCCGAGCTGGTGGATCTCAAATCCGGCTTCACGATCCTCGACACGGACGATCAGATCCGTCTGATCAAGCAGCTGCTTCAGGCCGACAATATTGATGAGAAACGCTGGCCAGCCCGTCAGTTCGCCAACATCATGGATGGCTGGAAGAACAAGGGGCTGACGCCAGAGACCATCTCAGAGGGCGACGCGCGCTACTTTGCCAACGGGCGTGGCCGTGAGCTCTACCAAGCCTATCAGGAGCGGTTGAAAACGCTGAACGCGTGCGATTTCGGCGATCTGCTTTTGGAGTGCATTCGCCTGTTCCGCGAGAACCCGGATGTGCTGGCAGACTACCACCGGCGCTTCCGCTTCATTTTGGTGGATGAGTATCAGGACACCAACGTCGCCCAATATCTGTGGCTCCGCCTTTTGGCTCAACGCCCTGCCGACGAGCGGCCCAATGTCTGCTGCGTGGGTGATGACGACCAGTCGATCTATGGCTGGCGTGGCGCGGAGGTCGACAACATTCTGCGCTTCGAGAAGGACTTCAAAGGCGCGAAGGTCATTCGCCTGGAGCGAAACTATCGTTCGACGGAGCATATTCTGGGTGCCGCCGCCCACCTCATCACTCACAATGAAGGGCGGCTGGGCAAGACGCTGTTCACGGAAACATCTGACCCGGATGCGTCTCGAGTCTTGGTGACAGCCGGGTGGGATTCCGAAGAGGAAGCCCGCACGATCGGTGACGATATTGAAAGCCTGCAGCGCAAGGACCATGCGCTGAACGATATGGCGATCCTCGTGCGCGCCTCATTCCAGATGCGCGAATTCGAAGATCGCTTCGTCACCATGGGCCTCAATTACCGGGTCATCGGCGGTCCGCGCTTCTATGAGCGGCAAGAGATTCGCGATGCCATGGCCTATTTCCGCTGCGTGGCACAACCGGCTGACGACCTTGCTTTTGAGCGGATCGTGAACAAGCCAAAGCGTGGTCTGGGCAACGTCACCATTCAACAAATCCATTCCGTCGCTCGAGCTCGCAACATTCCAATGCTCGCAGCCATAGGCGAGATGGTGGAGACCGAGGAGCTCAAACCCAAGCAGCGCCACACTCTGAAGACTCTCTACATGAACTTCCAGCGCTGGTCCGAAGCGCTTGAAAAGACTCACCATACTGAGCTGGCAGAGCAGATACTCGAGGAAAGCGGCTACACCGAAATGTGGCAGAACGACCGTTCTGCAGAAGCGCCGGGGCGGCTCGACAACCTCAAAGAACTCATCCGATCCATGGAAGAGTTCGAGAATTTGCGCGGCTTCCTGGAGCATGTGTCGCTGGTGATGGATGCGGAGAACAACGCCAATGAGGATGCCGTCAACATCATGACGCTCCACTCCGCCAAAGGGCTGGAGTTCGACACGGTGTACCTGCCGGGCTGGGAAGAAGGGCTTTTCCCGCACCAGCGCAGTCTGGATGAAGGCGGGCGGTCAGGTCTGGAGGAAGAACGCCGCCTCGCCTATGTCGGCATCACCCGGGGCAAGAAGAACGTCAAAATCTCGTTCGTCTCAAACCGCCGGATCCACGGCATGTGGCAATCATCCATACCGTCCCGCTTCCTCGATGAACTGCCGGAGGCCCACGTAGAAGTGGCTGAGCCCGGCAACTCTTATGGTGGCTACGGGGCTGGCGGTGCAGGCGGCCCCTACGGTGCCAGCCGGTTCGACAGCGGGTCTTTCAGCGGCGGTGGCAATTACAGCTCGCCCGGCTGGCAGAGGGCCAAGGCGTCCGCACAGAGCCGCGCCAACGACCCAAGCTCCCGTTTTTCCCCAGCAGGCGGCTCGCGCGGCCCCATGACGATTGAGGGCGAACTGGTCGCCAAATCCGTGATCGGTGGAGAGGCCGCCTTCTCGGTCGGCGAGCGCGTGTTCCATCAGAAGTTTGGCTATGGCGACATCAACCTGGTGGACGGCAACAAGCTGACCGTTGATTTCGACAAAGCCGGGCGCAAGCGAGTGCTCGACAGCTTCGTCAACGCCGCCTGAGCGTTCACATCAAACCCGCGGCTGACACCTGCGTGGGAGCACCCTATAAACATGGATGGCCCGCCAATGGGCCGCGATTGCCGGGGCACCCATGGACTCTCTGATTTCTAAACTCGCATTCATCGGCTTCCTGGGCATCGCCGCCCAGTGGCTGGCGTGGCGGTTCAAGCTTCCAGCGATCGTGCTGCTCCTGCTCGCTGGCTTTGCAGTCGGTCCACTGTTCGGTTTGATGAATCCGTCCGAAGACCTCGGTGCCATCTACAAGCCCATCATTGCGCTTGCCGTTTCCATCATCCTGTTTGAGGGTGGACTCACCCTCAAATGGTCCGACATCTCGGAGACATCACGGGCGGTTCGACAGATCATCTTCATAGGCGGCCCAATTGTGTGGCTCGGCTCCCTTCTGAGCGCCCACTATATTGGGGGCCTGGAGTGGCCCACGGCCATCATCATGGGCGCCATTCTGGTCATCACCGGCCCAACAGTGATCATGCCACTGTTGCGCAATGCACGATTGACGCCGAGACCTGCTTCCATTTTGCGCTGGGAGGCCATCGTCAACGACCCCATCGGTGCGCTGTACGCCGTGCTGGCCTTCGAAGTGTTCCTGGTCTTCTTCGCCAATTACAGCGGTGACGGTCACGGCCTGGCACCGGACGTTTTCATCTTCTACGCGATTGCGGGTTTGATATTCGCCACGGTCGGCGGCTTCCTCATCGCCCGCGCCACGGTCTGGGCGTTCCGGCATGCCCTTGTTCCTGAATACCTCAAGGCACCGGTACTGCTGGCCATCGTCATCACCGCCTTTGCGGTATCGGATGTCCTGCTCAAAGAGTCCGGTCTTCTGACCGTCACTGTGATGGGCATCGTGATGGCGAACTCGAAGTTCGCATCCCTCAACGAGATGCGCCGCTTCAAGGAAACGATCACCGTCCTCCTCGTATCAGGTCTCTTCATCATGCTCACTGCATCGCTCGAGCTATCGACTTTTGCGGCGCTGGACTGGCGGGCTGCTGGTTTCGTGTTTGCCGTCCTGTTCGTCGTGCGCCCGGTCGCAATCTACATTGCGACAATCGGTGCTGGATTGAGCAATCGTGAGCGGCTGCTCGTAGGATGGATCGCACCAAGGGGCATCGTTGCAGTGGCCGTCTCAGGCCTCTTCGGCGCAACGCTGGTAGATGCGGGCGTGACCGATGGCGAAACCATGATCGCCTATACCTTCGCAGTGGTGGCTGCGACCATCATCCTGCATGGCTTCTCACTCAACTATCTGGCCAGCGCCCTCGATCTCAAATCTGCAGACAAGCCGGGCATTCTCATGGTCGGCGGCTCATCCTGGTCCAACGCCTTCGCAAACAAGCTCACCGAAATCGGTGTCCCGGTGCTGATTGCAGATCGGAATTGGAGTCACATTCAGAAGAGCCGCATGGATGGCGTTGAAGCCTATTATGGTGAGGTCCTTTCGGAGGCCGCCCATCACCACATCGATCTCAACAAGTACAGCCATGTGATCGCAGCCACTGACAATGATTACTACAATGCGCTCGTCTGCTCGGACTTCGGGCCCGAGATGGGACGCTCAAACGTGTTTCAGCTTGGCACCCTCAGTGAGGCCGCCGAACGCCATCAGATCAACTTCACCGTCGGCGGTCGCCCGCTCACCAAGCCGGGCCTGTCACTGTCTGATCTGCGATTGAAGCTGATCAATGGCTGGACCTTCCGGACGACAAAGCTGACCGAAGAGTTCGGCCACAGCGACCTGCGGGAACAGTTGGCTGAGGATGCGCTGGAGCTTCTTTGGGTGAACGGCGACGGCAGCTTTGGCTTTCCGTCCATCCCCAACATCAACTCTCCCAGCGATGGGGCGACAGTGGTGACATTCGGTCCAAAGCAGTCCACAGACGGCGCATGAAGCAGACCACGATCGCCTTTGAGGCAGAACAATCCGCCGCCAGGCGCGTCCATGATCTCATAGATGCCGCCATGGGCGACGAGCTGCTGGCGCTGTCCCTGTTTGAAGCCGCTCCGGATTCGAGGCTTTGGCGCGTGGAAGTCTATGTTCCGAGCGACGAAGTGGATGCCACCCTCGACGCCCTGCGGAGCGCTTTGGGCGGTGATCTGTTCGGCCTCACGCCAGAGGTCACTGAAGTCGTCGAGAAAGATTGGGTCACGCAAAGTCTAGAAGGTTTGGCCCCAGTACGCGCAGGACGTTTCATCGTTCACGGCGATCACGACCGCCACGTCACGAGGCCCCACGAGATCGCGGTTGAGATCAATGCAGGCCAGGCCTTTGGTACGGGTCACCACGGCACAACAGCTGGCTGCCTTGATATGGTTGAGTGGCTCCTCAAACGAACGCATCCCACCTTTGCATTCGATGTGGGAACAGGAAGTGGCGTGCTCGCGATTGCCTTGGCCAAAGCTGCGCGCATTCCGGTTTGGGCGTCAGATATGGATGAGACGTCGGCCCGCGTGGCTGCGCAAAACGCGCATCTCAACGGTGTCGCAAGTTTCGTTGAAACCTTTTCGGCGATTGGTCTTGAAGATAACCGCTATCGGCGATTGCCTCCGGCACCTCTCATTGTCGCCAATATTCTGGCCGGTCCGCTGGCAGCCCTTGCGCCGTCCATGGAGTGGCATCTGGCGCCCGGAGGTCATCTGATACTGTCAGGCCTCCTGCCCCATCAA
This sequence comes from Pseudomonadota bacterium, assembly GCA_039816825.1. Classification (GTDB taxonomy): domain Bacteria; phylum Pseudomonadota; class Alphaproteobacteria; order Rhizobiales; family Rhizobiaceae; genus JBCBXA01. The sequence continues at coordinate 6,211 of JBCBXA010000093.1, forward strand.
AGAAGCTGGATTCTGGCGGCTTACCGAGCTCAGAGCATCTATCACCTCAAGAGCCACTACCGCGATGGATGGCTCACCCTGGTGCTGAAGGGTTGAGGACACAAAAAAGCCGGGCGATGGGCCCGGCTTTGAAGCAGCTTCAACGCGCCTTTCTTAGAAAGGCAGTGTTGTCGAAGAACGGCGGCGCAGTTCGTTGCGGTCGTAGCCTGCAGCGCGAAGAGTGTCGTCGTCCATGCTCAGCAGCACACCATTGACGAAGCGATCAGCCTGACGCTGACGTGCAGTGACAACGTTGTTCATAAAGCCGCGGATACCAGTGTTTGCAGACATTTCATTCTCCTCATTCGTTGATGCCAATATTGGGGACGATGCCTTGCGTGAGGAGGGCTGGTTTTGCACACGAGCCATGCGCGCGGTGCGGGTCTGGTTTCGGGAAGGTTAAGCTCCAAACCAGCAGATGATGCGTTGAGGTGGCGCGCATGGCGCGATACCTTCCGAACGATCCAACGACGCGAAAGCCATCATGTTTCAGAGCTTTGAGAACAAGAGCCAGACCCACCTGAGCGCAGCACGCCTGATGGCTTTGCGTGCCCGCATGGCCGAGCTGAAGATCGACTGGCTGCTCATCTTTCACGCCGATGAGCATCAAAATGAATATCTGCCCGCTCGTGCAGAGCGCCTCGCCTGGTTGACCGGTTTTACGGGTTCAGCAGGCTGGGCGCTGGTCGGTCGAGAGGTGGCATGCGTGTTTGTCGACAGTCGATACACGCTGCAAGCCCAGGATCAGTTGGATGCATCGGCGTTTTTGCAAGCCGATTTGAGTGCGGAGGCACTGGCGGACTTCTTTGCTGAACACGCAAAACCCGGCGACGTGTTTGGGTTTGACGGCTGGACGACCACGGCCCACTGGTCCCGCTGGATTGAAAAGACGGCCAACCGGAACGGCGCAACAATCACGGCACTGGACGTTCATCCCATAGACGATGTGTGGGCTGACCAACCCGATTTGCCTGCTGAACCCGTGACAATCCGGCCCGCGGAATTGGCCGGCGAACTGGCGGTGGATAAGCTCAACACTATTCGCGCTGATATCGGGGCCGCTGGCGGCTCGGCCTTTCTGCTCACAGACCCGACAGCGGTGTGCTGGCTCTTCAACATCCGTGGTTCCGACATACCGCGCACGCCACTGGCCTTAAGCTGGGCCCTTGTGCACGCTGACGGTGATCCAGAGCTCTTCGTCAAGCGCAGCAAACTGGACATCGAAACCCAAGCCTACCTTACGCAATTGGCGGATCTGCAACCGGTCTCCTCTTTGCTCGCATCACTGACGCACTCGGCCAACAAGATTCACGCAGCCGGAGGTAAAGTGCTGTTTGCACCGCGTGCGACGGCGCATGTTCTCCATCAAGCCATGGCCAGTACAGGCGTTGAACTGAAAGAAGCCACGGATCCTGTGGTGGCCAGACGGGCCACCAAGAACGAGGTGGAGGTGCAGGGTATGACAGCTGCGCACCAGCGCGACGGCGCCGCCATGGTTGAGTTCCTTCACTGGCTGGATGAACAGCCCGGTGGCTCGCTCACAGAGATAGACGCGGCGACCAAGTTGGAAGCGGTGCGACACAGCACCGGCGAGCGGCTCGGTATGCCACTGCTCGACATCGCTTTCGAAACCATCTCCGCGGCAGGACCCAACGCCGCACTGCCGCACTACCGTGTGAATGAGACCAGCAATCGATTGATCGAGGACGGAAGCCTGTATCTCGTCGATTCCGGCGCTCAATATTCCGACGGCACAACTGATATCACCCGAACGGTCGCCATCGGCGTGGTAGATGATGAAAGACGCGACCGGTTCACCCGTGTCTTGAAAGGGCACATTGACATCCAGACGCTGAAGTTCCCGTCAGGCACGAAGGGCAGCGCGCTGGACCCGTTTGCCCGGCGTGCGCTTTGGGAGGCAGGTCTCGACTTTGGCCACGGCACCGGCCATGGGGTCGGTGCCTATATGTCGGTGCACGAGGGCCCGCAAAGCATATCGCCGAGAGGAACGGCAGCCATTGAGCCCGGCATGATTACCTCCAACGAACCGGGCTACTACAAGGAAAGCGAATACGGAATTCGCATCGAGAATCTTGAGCTTGCCTGTGGTCCCGACCCGGTTGAGGGCGGCGACAAACCCATGATCTGGTTCGAGACGCTGACGCTCTGCCCCATCGACCGCAACTGCATCATGGTCGATCTACTAGATGATGCAGAGCTAAGCTGGTTGAACGACTATCACGCACGCGTTTTGGCGGAACTGGAACCGCTGGTGATCCCCGAGAGCCGCACGTGGCTCGAAAGAGCAACAGCGCCAATTCTCCGGTAGCCAAGGCCAGAAACCTAGCCAAACACCTGCCGGAGAACGACAAGCAGGCCCAATGAGAGCGCGCCGGCGAGCAGGAAGCTAAAGCGCGTGCCTAGAAAGATGGCAGCAACCAGAGCAACCCTCTCGATCCAGCCCCCATCAATCGCCGCCGGTAGAACGATCGCCGTGATGACCGCCACCGGGACCGCTTCGAGCGCGGCTTCCACACGATAGTGGATCGGTTCGAACCGCCTCAGCACGTAGTGCCCGGCCAGGCGATTGACCAGTGTCACAGCACCACCCACGAGGACGATCACGTAAAGTGATAGAAGAGCGGCCTCACCCATTTGCCTGCTGCCTATCCTGCTCCCTATCCTGCGGCCGTGCCAAAAGCCCTGCACAGCCCATACCGACCAAACCTCCAGCCGCTATGTGATAAGGCGATCCAAAGGCCAGATATGCGATGCCCGCCGCTAGCGCGCTGGAAGCAAAGACCCAGACCGAGTTCGGCTTCGAACGAAAGCCCAATGCGAGCAGCAAAAAATATATCGGCACCAGCATATCGAGACCGACGGCCTGGGGATCCTCGATCAGATTGCCGAATACGACACCAAATCCGGTGGCCACAATCCATGCAAGATAGAGCAACAATGCATTGCCCATGGCGTAGCCATAGGTCAGCCGCTGTCTCTCAGCCTGCTTCAGACCCATCACAAAGCTGATGTCCTGCAAAAGGTACAGAACGCTCATCACGCGCGGCATGGCCATGGGTTCCAGCTTGCGGCCGATGGCCGCCGAATAGAGAACCATGCGAAAGTTCACTGCGAACACGGCCAGCGCAATAACCCAGACAGGCTGCCCCTGCCCGAACAGTTCAATCGTAACCACCTGGCTCGCACCGGCAAAGAAAAGGGCGCTTTGAAGAAGCGCCACTGGCAGCGGCCACCCGGCATTGGCAGCAAGTGCACCAACCACCATGCCAAAGGGCAGAACGGTCAGCAGGAACGGCAAAACCTCGGAGACGCCATCGCGAAAGCCAGCAGGGCGAAGGTCGTAGGCACCGTCATCTGCACTCACGGTTCACGCCCTATCAAGGTGAACCAGCCGGCCTCATCAACCGTCTCCACACCCAGATCCGTGGCCTTCTGGAGCTTGGAGCCAGCGCCTGGACCGGCGACCAGCAAGTCTGTCTTTCCTGATACCGAGCCCGCCACCTTGGCGCCCAGCCGCTCCGCCATGGCCTTGGCTTCATCGCGTGTCATCTGCTCAAGGTTACCAGTGAAGACCACCGTCTTACCCGCCACCGGGCTGTCGCTTTCGGTGCCTTCGTCATCGGTTGGTTGAACCTGATTGAGCAACGAACTGATGGCCGCGCGGTTCTGCGGTGCGCTGAAAAACTCTCGCAACGCGCCTACAACTGTGTCGCCAATACCATCAATGTTGCCTGTTTCGGCGGCGGCCTCTTCGTTACCATCGGCCAGCGCTTCCATCGTCTCGATAAACGCACCGGTGCTGGTGAAGTGCCGCGCCAGATCCTTGGCGGTCTGCTCGCCAACGTGACGGATGCCCAAACCGAAGATAAAGCGGTAAAGATCAACCGAACGCCGTTCATCGATGGCATCAAAGAGCTTCTCAGCGCTCGTGGCACCCCAGCCCTCCCGGTTCTTGAGCCTGGTCAGCGATGCACTGTCCCGCTCACGCAATGTGAAGATGTCAGCCGGAGTCTTGATCAGGCCCTCCGTGTGAAACGTCTCAATCTGCTTGTCTCCCAGCCCATCTATGTCGAAGGCCTTTCGCGCAACAAAGTGCTTGAGTTGCTCCACCACCTGCGCCGGGCACACCAACCCACCGGTACACCGGCGCACGCTGTCGGCTCGTCCGGTCTTGGCATTCAGTTCGCGCACCGCCGGTGAGCCGCACGCCGGGCAGACGAGGGGAAACTCAAACGGCACGGCATCTACAGGGCGTTTGCCGAGGTCCACATCCAGCACTTTCGGGATCACGTCACCGGCCCGATAGACTGTAACCGTATCTCCGATACGGAGATCCTTGCCGCCACGAATCTCTTCGCCATCATTTCCAAGACCGGCGATGTAATCTTCATTGTGAAGAGTGGCATTTGACACCACGACGCCACCGACCGTAACCGGCTCCAGGCGTGCGACGGGGCTCAGAGCCCCCGTCCGGCCCACCTGAATTTCCACATCGCGAAGAATGGTAGTTGCGAGCTCGGCGGGAAACTTGTGAGCCACCGCCCAGCGTGGCGAGTTGGACCGCGCGCCAAGACGCTGCTGCAGCGCCAGATCATCGACCTTGTAGACGACACCATCTATATCGTAACCCAGCGTCGCGCGATCGGCTGATATCGAACCATAGTGCGCGATCAACGCTTCAACGCTGACAAAGCGTTGCGTGAGCGGATTGATGCGAAAACCCCATTTTCTGAACGTCTCCAGCATGCCCGTT
>JBCBXA010000094.1:0-10704 GCA_039816825.1 Pseudomonadota bacterium
CATCACCTCTCCGGGATAAAGATCAAAGGACACGTCCGCGCAGCCGATATGTGCGCCGTAGCGTTTGGTGATACCTTGAACCGACAGCAAAGGTGTCATGCCGCGTCCTTTCCTTTATGGCCTGCGGCGCGCCGGGCCTCGCAGTAATCCGTGTCGGAGCAGACGAACATGCGCCCGCCCTGATCGTCCATGATGACCTCATCGAGATAGCTGTCGGTTGCGTCGCACAATCCACACGGGTGATCCGCCTTGCTGGCCTCGAACGGATGGTCTTCGAAATCAAGGCTGACAACCTGCGTGTAGGGCGGCAGCGCGTATATCCTCTGCTCGCGCCCTGCACCAAAAAGCTGGATGGCGGCCATGTCGCCCAGTTTCGGATTATCGAATTTCGGGATTGGGGAGGGGTCCATCACGTAGCGCCCTTCGACCTTCACCGGATAGGCATAGGACGTGGCGATATGCCCGTGGCGGGAGATATCCTCGTAAAGCTTCACATGCATTAGCCCGTATTCCTCAAGGCTGTGCATCTTGCGGGTCTCGCTTTCACGTGGCTCCAGAAAGCGCAGAGGCTCGGGGATCGGGACCTGATAGACGAGGACCTGATCCTCGGTCAGCGGCTCTTCGGGAATGCGGTGGCGGGTCTGGATGACGCTGGCCTCTGAGGTCGCTGTCGTGGTTTCAACTCCGGCGGTGCGTTCAAAGAACGAGCGGATCGAAACGGCATTCGTGGTATCATCGGCCCCTTGGTCGATGACCTTGAACGTGTCATCTGGCGTCAGAACGGCGGCCGATACCTGCACCCCGCCGGTCCCCCACCCATAGGGCATCGGCATCTCGCGGCTGGCAAAGGGCACCTGATACCCCGGGATGGCGAGCCCTTTAAGGATCGCGCGGCGTATCATCCGCTTGGTCTGTTCGTCGAGATAGGCAAAGTTGTAATCGGTCATTCCGCAGCCTCCTGCACCTGACCCGCCCCGGCTTCGCGGCGCAGTTTTCGGACCAGTTCCAGTTCAGATTGGAAATCGACATAGTGGGGCAGTTTGATGTGCTCCAGAAAGCCCGTCGCCTGGATGTTATCGGCGTGGTAAAGAACAAACTCAGTGTCTTGTGCGGGTGCACCGACATTGTCTTCGCCTAACTCTTCCCAACGCAAAGCGCGGTCTACCAGCGCCATGGAGATCGCCTTGCGTTCGGATTGGCCGAAGACCAGCCCGTATCCACGGGTGAACTGAGGCGGTTCAGTCTTTGATCCCTTGAACTGGTTGACGGTTTCGCATTCGGTCAGGGTGACTTCGCCAATCTCGATCGAGAATCCAAGCTCGGGGATGTCCATTTCGACGGGAACCGCCCCGATGCGCAACTCTCCTACAAAGGCATGGTTGCGCGCATAGCCGCGCTGCGTGGAATAAGCGAGCCCAAGGGTAAAGCCTTCATCGGCGCGGGTCAGCGCTTGCAGGCGGAGCGCGCGGTCTGCTGGCATTTCAAGCGGCTCGCGCGTCAGGTCGGGCGGCGGCGTGTTGTCATGCTGCGCTTCTTCGATAAGGCTTTCGCGGTTGAGAAACTCTGTCACATGCGGCACGTCGCCCGGCTCTGCTTCGCGCGTCGGCGCTTCCGGCACCTCGCCATCTGCTGCTAGTTTAAAATCGAGCAATCGGTGCGTGTAGTCGAAGGTCGGCCCCAGAACCTGCCCGCCCGGCAGATCTTTGAACGTGGCCGAGATGCGTCGGTCGCAGGCCATCGCACCTGTGTCAACCGGGTCCGATGCGCCGAAGCGGGGAAGCGTGGTGCGGTAGGCCCTTATCAAGAAGATTGCTTCGATCAGATCACCGCGGGATTGCTTGATCGCCAACGCGGCAAGGTCAGGATCGTAGAGCGAGCCTTCGGCCATGACGCGATCCACGGACAGCTTCAACTGTTCACGGATTTGCGCAATGCTCAGCTCGGCGACATCCGTATTGCCACGGCGTTCCTCCGCAAGCCAGGCATGGGCGCTTTCAATCGCCCGCTCGCCACCCTTTACAGCCACATACATCAGAAAACCTCCGTGCTGCGAGGCAAAGCCGCCAACCTGTCGCCACTGGTGAAAATGAAATCGAGCCCGAGCGGAAACAGTGCGCGGTTGCTTTGGAAGGCGCGGGTTTCCGGCAGGGACAGGGCAGCCTCAGATTCGATCCCGGGTCCGCGCAGCGTCGCGCCTGCCGCTTCGAGTTCAGCGCATTCCACAATCAGAGTTGTCGAACGGTCTGGATATTCCGGAGTTCCAACGGGATAGCTGCCAAGCGGCATCAATGCGTCCCAGTTGCCCAGGGCAAACATTGCGTGAGATGGGCCTGCTAGTGGGGCACCCGTGTGAAAAGCTAGCCATTTGCGGACATCGTCCGTGTCAGCCGTCCCAGCAAGATAGACAGGCGTGTCGGTGTCGCACAGGGTCAAAAGAACGGTGCCGGCCGCGGCGGACAAAGGCTCGGGCGGTGCGCCACCCTGAATGTCCTGAATCGTTCCAGGACGCGCCATCGCTTCCATGACACTCCGGAACGCGTGGGCGGACCCTATGGCGGGATTGTCGAATCCACCTGACAAAGCGGTTGCCTGCATCAGTCCTCCCCCCGTGCCATTGTGAAAAACTCGACCTTCGTTGCGGCAGCTTTATCGGCGCGGGCGTTCTTTGCGGCGGATTGCTCCGCCCCGAGCGGGTCAAGAACGGCCTCGCGGACGGCTGAGGCATTGCGCCCTTGCATCAGCGCGTCGACAAGCGCTGCCGCTTCGACATCAGACTTGCGGCGACCCTGAACATAGGCGTGGCCAACTTCACCGCTGGCGAGCGTCAGCGCGCAGCGCGTGACAGTCATCTCTCCGATGTTGAAGGGCGCGCCCGTCCCGCCAGCGCGGCCACGGACCATAGTGGTGCCGATCTCAGGCGCGCGCAGCCATGTGAATTCCGGACGCGTCATAGCGGCGTCCAACAGGGCAGCAACGCGGCCTTCCGGAGCCTTGGCAAGCAGACCCATCCAGGCTTTTCGCTCGGCGTTCTCGTCGAAAGTGTCTTTCATCTCGACAACTTTTCCATATACTATACAACTATACACATCATAACAGATTCCCCCTCTCACAACAGAAGAGATTTGTGAAACTTGCGTGACAATTCAGGCAAAACACCCATCTGGCAGGCCATAGCCGATGCGCTCCGCAGTGACCTGGCTGATGGCAAATACGCGCCCGGAGACAAACTGCCGACCGAGGCAGGTTTGGCCGAGCGCTTTGGGGTCAATCGGCACACAGTCCGACATGGCATCTCGGCTTTGGTTGAAGAAGGTCTGATCCGCACCCGTCGTGGTTCTGGTGCTTTCGTCGCAGCCACGCCGACGGACTACCCGATTGGGCAACGTGTGCGGTTCCACGAGAACCTGGTCGCTGCGGGCAGGCGACCTGACAAGCGCGTTCTCCAGGTCGAGGAGCGTTCCGCGACGACGGGCGAAGCCAAAGCGCTGCAGATTGCCCCGGGCGATCCGGTTTGCGCCTATCACGGTCTTTCGCTCGCCGACGGCCAGCCGATCGCCGTTTTTGAAAGTCTGTTTCCCCTCGGGCGTCTTACCGGCATCGAAGAAGCCCTGCACCAAACCAGCAGCGTGACCGAAGCGCTGCGACTGGCCGGCATCTCCGACTACACCCGCTCTTCAACCCGCCTGACTGCGGTACGAGCCACGGCGACACACGCGCTCCACCTACAGCTTTCAGAGGGCGATCCACTGTTGAAGTCCTCAGGTGTCAACGTGGATCAAGCCGGTATGCCGGTTGAGTTTGGCCGCACATGGTTCGCGGGCGACAGGGTGACGCTGACACTGGAAGGCTAGGTCTCGTATTTTTCGAGAAAGGCTTCAGCCGCGAGGGACCGAAAATCTGGAAGCGCTTGCCGGATATCCTCGTGCGACCAATCCCACCACGCCAGTGCGATCAGGCGCTCGGCGATCTCGGGTGGTTGGCGGACGCGCAGCACTTTGGCCGGTGTGCCTGCGACAATGGTGTACGGCTCCACATCCTTGGTCACGACGGCGCCAGCGGCAACGACCGCTCCATCGCCAAGAGTCACTTCCGGTTTGATCATTGCGCCTGCACCGATCCATGTGTCATGGCCGATATGGGCCGTGCGAGACCGGCGGTGCGCAAAAAAAGTCCTCATCCCGTCCGGCATTGTCCCAGTAGTCATCCGACCGATAGAGGAAGTGATGACAGGCCGCCGTATGAAGCGGGTGGTCGGTGGCCCCGATCCGCGCAAAGGCAGCGATGTTGGCGAACTTGCCGATCTGCGCATTTGCGATGTCGGCATAGCGGTCACAATAGCTGTAATCCCCGAACCGGGAATTGTTCACCCGGCTGCCTTTGCCAATCTCGACATAGGCTCCAAAGCTACTATCGGTGATTTCGCATTCCGGGTGAATGAAAGGGTCTTTTGCAGTCAGTCGCGCCACGTCTAGAACTCTCTTTCCTCACCTGTGAAGCGAAAAAACTTCCCAGTGTCCTCTAGGGTCAAGTCGCGGGCGATGTTCAAAACACCGCAGGCCACGTCATGCGGGTCTTCTTCTGCATCGGCGCCGCCCATGTCGGTTCGCACCCAGCCAGGATCGACCAGCGCAACTGCTATCCCTTCGGTTTCAAGAGCGGTGGCAAGCCCCTGCATCACTTTGTTGACAGCAGCTTTTGACGCCCGGTAAGCGATGCGATCCGCTTTGCGGTACCCCATCCACGCCATCTGCGACGAAATCGTCAGGATCTTCGGTGCAGCACTCTTGCGCAGTTGAGGCAAGACGGCTTGCGCAACAGCCAGCGGAGCGATGCTGTTGATCGTCAGCGTATGGGCAAAACCTGCAAAATCCATGTCAAGCGGTGATTGCCGGTCGGGCGAGATCACGCCCGCATTGTTGATCAGGACATCCAAAGGGCCGATGCCTGACAGTTGTTCAGCGATGGTTTCCGGCGTGTCCAGAACCAGAGGAACTGTGCCATCCCGCCCGTCGCGGGTGGTGCCGATGACCTGATGGCCAAGGGCAACGGCCTGAGCATGAAGCGCCGCTCCAATCCCCCGGTTCACACCGGTGATAAAAAGGCGCGCCATCAGTCCTTGCGTCCGATCAACTTTCCACGCAGCCAGCCGGAGAACCAATCCATGAACATCACCATGACGACGATCAGGACGATGTAATACGCGACCTCTTCCCAGTCCTTCTGGGTCTGGATCGCTTGGGTCAGCATAAGGCCGATACCACCGCCCGTGATTGCGCCAATGATCGTAGCCGAACGCGTGTTGGATTCCAGGAAGTACAGGATCTGCGCCAATAGCACCGGCACTACCTGCGGGATCACGCCAAAGCGATAGCGTTGCAAGGGTTTGGCGCCCGTTGATTCTACGCCTTCGATTTGCTTCTGGTCGACGTTTTCAAGCGCTTCGGAGAAAATCTTGCCGAAGGTGCCAGTGTCGGTGATCAGGATCGCCAGAGCACCCGTCAGAGGGCCCGGTCCAAACGCACGCGCCAGCACCACAGTCCAGATCAAAGCATCCACGCCGCGCACAAAGTCAAAGACCCGGCGCGTTGCCGCGCGCAGCATCATGACAGGCGAAAAGCGTTTCGCCGCCATAAAGGCCAGCGGCAGCGCAATGATCGCCGCGCCCATGGTGCCAAGGAAGGCCATCAGGATGGTCTCGCCAATCGCCCAAGCGACGTCCTTGTGCCGCCACATAGCATTGTTCCACCAGTCGGAAATGGCACCTGCGATATTGGAGCGCGTCGGATCGATCTGTTCGCCGAACAGGATCGCGCCAAGACCTTGCCCATGATACGGGCTATCGAGGGTGAACCAGAACAGCTCCCACCCTGGGAAATAGTTGAACACTTCGGTCCGCGCTCCCGTTAGGGTGATGCGGCCCTCTGGCGTTGTGATGCCGATGCGTCGGTTCGAGGCGGAGATCCAATCCGGCAGGTCTTCGGGCAAGTTGCTGGTCAGGCTGCGTCCTTCGGCCTGCACTTCGATCCGTTGAAAGCCTGGAATATAGATCTCTGTCCGGTTGTCCGGCAGGTAACGAACGATGTGATCGCCGCCCAGATCAATGGTAATGACCTCATCACCGCTGACCCATTCGGGGCGCCGGCCCTCGGGGTAACGTCCTTTGCGCTCGCCCTCGACCGCATAGGAGATTTCACCAGACCGGTTGTCACGCGTGACATGCACTTTGTGCGACCAACTGTCAGAGGCCAGCGTGACCGCGTTATCAAGGTTGGCGCGTCCTGCCAGCCCCGAAATATCAAACGCGAAAAAGATATAGACCAGATAAGCAAAGATCACCGCCGGGATGCCAAAACCGATCAGGCGCTTGCGCTGAAACAGTTTGTCGGCGTCCTGTTTGGTCAGGTTCAGATCGCTCGCGGTCATTGGCCTTGCCCCTCTGTCAGTCGGTTGCGGTAGCGGCTGGACACCTGATCGAAGAAGACAATCGTGCCGAAGAGCAGGATGAATATGGCTGCGGCCTCATCGAACCGCCCGGGTCCCCAGGCCATTGCATTGCGCAACTCGTAGCCAAGGCCGCCTGCACCGACGAAACCCAGAATAGCAGAGGCGCGGATGTTGATCTCAAACCGCAGCAGGGAATAGCTGAGATAATTCGGTGCGACCTGCGGCAGCACGCCGAGCAGCATACGCTGCGACCACGTCGCTCCGGTGGAGGCGAGGCCCTCGACCGGCTTCAGATCGGCATTTTCAGCCACTTCGGAGAACATCTTACCCAGTGCACCGGCCGTGTGGATAGCAATGGCGATCATCGCAGGCACCGGTCCGCCGCCGAGCACGAAGATCAGCACAAGCGCAATCACGATCTCTGGCACAGCGCGCATGATGTCAGAGATGCGCCGGAACAATGGGATCAGGCGTGGCCACTTTGCCAGACCGCGGGTGCCGAGCAAGGACAGGAACAACCCACCAATGGCGCCTATGAGGGTCGAGACAGCGGCGATGTTGATCGTTTCCACAAGGGCCGGGAAATACTTGGCAATCAAACCGGGCAGATCGGCCCGCTTTTCCCAGGCTTCGGACAGGACGTCGGCAGGGTAGTCGCCAATCTGGTGCAGACCCTCCCAGAAGCCACCCGCATTGCGGTCATCCGCGATGTTGAAACCGGACACCATCAGAACGACGAAAATCAGCAGGGTTAGTCCGCCATAAAGCCGGCGCCTTTGAACCTGCGCCATATAGCTCGACTGGATGCTGCCCACGCTTTGCGCCGCGCCGCCGATAGAAATGTCAGCCATGCTGCCCCCGGATACAAAAATACCGACAGGCCCAAAGGCCTGCCGGACACGTCATGAAAATGACTTAGCCGCCGATTTTCGCTTTGCGCGCTTCGACGATCGAGATGTAGGTGTCGTGGGTCACCGGCTGGAAGCCCAGCGTGTCGCCCGCAGCTACGCCATAGGCGCAATCCGGGTCTGCTTCGAACAGGCCGTCAACCAGCGTGGTCATTGTGGTTTTCACATCCGCTGGCAGTGCCTTGCGCAGAACGATGGGGCCTTCGGGGATCACTTTGGATTTCCAGATCTGCACCATTTCGTTCATGTCAACGAGGCCAGCATCGACGGCTTTGCGCAGCGCGCCGGAGTTATAACCGTCTTCCCAGTTGCCCTGACCGTCGGCCCAAGTCACACCGCCGTCGATGTCGCCGTTGTTGACTGCAACGATGGTCTGCTCATGACCGCCAGTGAACTTGACCTCACCAAAGTATTCGCCGCTCTCCATGGTCACGCCGTCTTTGTACTGCGGGATCTCAATGGACGGGATCAGGTAGCCTGACGTGGAGTTCGGGTCACCAAAGCCAAAGACTTTGCCTTCCATGTCGTCCAGCGACGTGATGCCACCGTCTTTGCGGGCAAACCCGATCGAGTGGTAGCCGACAGAGCCGTCCACGTTGACTTTGATCAGCACAGGCTCAACTGCTTCGGCATCCTGCAGGTAGGTTGCAGCGTAGGAAGACGCTCCCAGCCAAGCCATATCGATGGTACCGCCCAGCAGGCCCTGGATGACGCCGTTATAGTCAGCCGGGGCAAAGAGTTTGGTTTCAACACCAAGAGCTTCGGTCGTGTAGTCGGCAAGGCACTGGTAGGAGTTCATCCGGTCCTGGGCGTTTTCGCCACCCAGAATGCCGATGCGGAATTCGGTAATTTCCTGAGCGAAAGCGCCGGTGCTGAGCGCGGTTGTGGCGGCAAGCGCCAGTGCGAGGGTCTTTTTCATCTTTGTCTCCAAGTTTGATGCCCTATCGCCTTTCGGCTGCTTTGGGGCGGGGTTGATGAAGGTGGCCCGCGAAAGGCGCGGGTGGCAACTGGCTCAGACGTAGGCTTCCGCTTCGCGGACCTCCGGTCTGTCCAGTGTTTCGATTTCTGTGGATGTGGCGGCTTCCGAGAAGTCGGCCCCGGCACCATAGATGTCACGCGCAACACCGGTGGTTAGTTGCTCTGGCGTGCCGTCAAACACGATCCGTCCGTCCCGCATCCCGATCACGCGGTCGCAATAGCGCCGTGCAGTGTCGAGCGTGTGCAGATTGGCAATGACCATGCGCCCGTCCTCTTCGTGGATCCGGCGCAGGGCCTGCATCACCACCTGGGCGTTCATCGGGTCGAGTGAGGCAATCGGTTCATCGGCGAGAATGATCTTGGGGTCCTGCATCAACGCACGCGCGATGGCGACGCGTTGCTGCTGACCACCTGAAAGGGCCTCCGCGCGTTTGGGGGCCTGTTCGGCGATGCCCAGCCGGTCGAGAATTTCGATGGCTTTGTGAATGTCCGATTGCGGATAAAGGTTGAACATCGTTGCAAAGGTCGAGCGCTTGTTCAAAGTGCCGTGCAGCACGTTCGACACCACATCCATTCGCGGCACCAGATTGAACTGCTGAAAGATCATCGCGCAACGTGACTGCCAATCCCGTTTGGCGGCGCCGCGCAGGGCGCTGATCTCTTCACCTTCGAACGTGATTGTTCCGCTGGTGGCGTCGCTGAGGCGGTTGACCATCCGTAGCAGGGTGGATTTTCCAGCACCGGAACGACCGATGATCCCGATCATGGTTGGTTTTTCTACGGAGATGTTGGCTGCATCCACAGCCGTCTTGTCTCCGAACCGCTTGGTCAGCGCGTCGATTTTCAGCATATCGCCCCCATGTTTAAGGGGCGGATAAGGCTACTACGCTACATCTGCGTGACAGTTTTGATTCAGTTTCTTGGCATTTGCGAAACGGATTTGTGACAGCAAACCTTCTTGCTGACTGGCGTGGGACAGTGACCAACCGGATGCATTAAGGAAATTTTATCCACAAGCCGTCATAAAACCGTTACATTCGTCATTCTGGCCATCTATGTTGTGACCATGCTCAATCGACTTTTTCTCTTGCTGACGTTCTGTATCACGGTGCCAACCCTTGCCAGCGCCAAGATGTCGGATGTCAGCTGTGATGACAGCGAGCGTATGCTTTCGATGCTGACAAAGGTTCTTGGGGCCGAACGTCAGGGCATGGGACTGCGTGACCCGGAAACCATGCTGGAAGTGTGGGTCAGCCCACGGGATGGCGAATGGATGATTGTGCAGAATTACGCGAATGGCACGTCTTGCATAGTGGCCATGGGCGAACACTGGGAGGCTGGTCTGGCTGGACCAGCCTAGGACCCTGCTTCTTCCAAACGGTCAGTCGCGGGAGCCGGCCGCGCAGACAGCGCTTCGATCTGTGAGTATTGTTCCGAAGTCAGGCAAACCCTCAAAGCCTTCAAAGACGGCTCCAACTGCTGGGCGTTGCGTCCACTGATTATCGGAGCAGAAACAGCTGGGTGTTTGGCAGCCCAAGCCACTGCCAAAGTCGCGGGGTCAGTTCCCCATTCCTTGGCCAAAGCTGAAAAGGCCTGCGCCGTCTCCGCCATCCACGCTTGCCCGTAACGGGCAGCATAGCGTTTGTCCGTCGAAAGACGTCCCTCGCCGCCGCTCTGGTATTTGCCCGTGAGCAAACCGCTGCCCAACGGTGAATAGGGTGCGACGGCAATATCCTCGGAAAGCGCCATCGGGAAAAGTTCGACCTCGGCCTGTCGCTTGATCAAAGAGTACATGGGCTGGATGATATCGATACGGGTTCCGAGTTGTTCGGCAACGGCTTGCGCTTTCATGACCTGCCAGGCCGCGAAATTGGCCACCCCGATGTGCCTAATTTTTCTTTGGGCCTGCAACTCGCGCAGTGCTTCGAAGGTTTCAAACAAAGGGGTCTTGGGATCCCAACGGTGCAGGTACAGGATATCAACTGCATCCAGTTTCAGACGAAATCGGCTGTCGTCGAACTGAGCCAGAA
Source organism: Pseudomonadota bacterium (assembly GCA_039816825.1). Lineage (GTDB taxonomy): Bacteria > Pseudomonadota > Alphaproteobacteria > Rhizobiales > Rhizobiaceae > JBCBXA01. Next base: position 10,361 of record JBCBXA010000094.1, read on the forward strand.
TATTCTCGCGGCCGCTGCCCCCGGTATAGCCGGTTTTTGTGGCTATTATCAGCGCGTCGCGGTCCTGTTTGATGAAGTTGCCCAGCAGCTCCTCGGACTGACCGCCTGTGTACGTATGGGCGGTATCGAAGAAGTTGATGCCTGCGTCTCGACAAGCGTCGAACATGGCGCGGCTTGCAGCGGCATCTGCGGTCCCGCCGAATTGCATACATCCAAAACACATGGGCGACGCGTCGTTACCGTCGAGTGCCTTCAGCCTAACCATACGTTGCATCCCAGATGTATTTTGCCTATTGGGGCCGATTAAACGGACCGCGTAAAGGTCTTGCGACAACCTCCGCGGC
>JBCBXA010000095.1:0-10481 GCA_039816825.1 Pseudomonadota bacterium
TATTACGGTATTGGGCAGGTTTCCTTCCTCGGCAAGGAAGCCTTCGTGATCTCGGGCACATCGACAACTGGCAGGATCTTCACCGGCACGGTTTCGGTTTCACCGGTGGAGGTCAAGGTGATGGTGAAGTCGATCTCGCCCGAGAAGTGCTGGTCTGGCAGGAACTCGAGGAAGGGAATGTCTTCCGGGTCGATCTCATAATTGCCGCCCCCGGTGACGGGCACCGGCGTGATCGTACCGCTGCGGTTGACCTGCAACGTGCCATCGGTCGATGAACCCGAGATCACGAAGGCTTCCTTGCCGAGGAAGGAAACCTGCCCAATACCGTAATAGTCGCGATAGGTCTGGCTGCCATCGTTCGAATAGGTTTCGAACTTGAGCTGCTGGGAGCCGTCGGGATTGGTGATCAGCTCAAAGAACGCGTTGGCAGCGATGGAGTCGGCGAACTGACCGGCGGTGTTGCGGTTTGAATCAGTGTCGGGGTGATTGAAGAAAACCGGATCACCTGAATTGCTGCCCCAACCGGCAATCTCCACACCGTCCCACGACACCAGGTCAGGCGTCGATGCGCGGTTCATGTTGAACGCGCCGGATGACGTTCCGTTTTGAAAGTCGATCACGGCAAAGGCCGAGCCCATATTCTCGTTTTCGGCATTGCCCCCCACTGTGGACAGTGACAGCTGGAAAATGCCGACGCGTGCATTGTCCGGCACGTCGAAGAAGAGCTGCTGCGGAACGCTGCCGGAGGCGTTGGCGAACATGGTCCCGTAGTCGGACTCCACTTCGACAAAGGCGGCAATCGACGAGTAGTTGACCCGCTCATAGAACTCGGCCGTGTACATCGACCGGAAATTGTTCGCGTACTCGGAATTCCTATTTATCACCAATGACTTGGTGCCATCTCCATTGTCGCGAATATAGTAGGTCTGATCGGACTCCGCCGAGTGGGTCGTCGCGCTCGGAGTTGTGGAACTCGGCGAATCCGTCGTTGCAAATGAGTCTGCAGTCGAGTCCCCCGTGATGGTCGTCGCTGAAGACAGAATGGAGTCCGGGCTCGTCTCGTTGACGTTGTAGCCGCTGAAGCCATAGGCGACAGTGCGTGCGTTGCCCTCGCCCATTTCGGCCATGAACGTACCCGATGCCAGCTCGGTCGAGAGGTCGATATAGGTGCGTCCAAAACTCTTATGCTCGACGCGATAATTGGCGTCCGTGCCTGCGCCAACCTCATTGAGCATGATGTAACTTGCGCCGGCCGGGATATCGATCACGATATCAGCAGTGCTGTTGCGGTCCTGAAAACCGGAGTTCGCGCCCAGAAAGTTTGCTGAGGTGCCGTCGGGCGTCACGAATTCGGCGAGGTAGCTTGTCTGAAGCGGGTCAGCTGTGGTGGCATTCTGGCGCTGAACGATCTCAAACGTATCAGCATCCACCATGCGAATGGTCAGCTCGGTGAAGTAATTGCCGTCGCCGCTGGTCACATTGCCGGAACGACCGGCAAAGGTGCCAAAAGGGACATCCTGAAAGGCAAACTGGTCGGAGCTGGTATACGCACCGTTCACCTGCCCCAGGACACCCGAGAAGGTCTGCGTGGCGAGGTCAACGCGGATCCGGAGGATCTGGTAGTCATCGTTGAACTGATCCGTCACACCTGTGAAGCTGGGAAGGTTGGAGAAGGCCGTTATCGTGACGCCCTTGGCGCCGGAGGGTAGGTCAAACTCCGTTCCGGCCATGGACCCTGCGGCCCGGAACCCGGTGGCGGTTCCGATAACGTCCTGCAAATTGCCGCCGAGATAAACGTCCGGCGCCACCGAGAGACCAAGATTGACGGGCGTGTCCTCATTGGTCGTCACCGGCCCGGATGTGGAGAGCTTGTCGGACACGCGCTCAACAGTGATGTTGACGGTCTCCGTCACGGTGGCGCCATTCCCGTCATCAACGGTGTATTGGAACGTGTCCGAGCCAACATAGCCAATCTGAGGCTGGTAGGTGAACGTGCCGTCCGGGTTCAGCGTCAGATCGCCATAAGTGGCATCGGTCGCCAAAGTGTAGTTGAGGCTGTCACCGTCGGGATCAAAATCATTGGTGGCGACAGACCCGCTCAGACTGTTGCTCTGCTCAATCGTGTAGGCTTCGCCAGAGACCTGCGGCGCATCATTATCGGTGACCGTCAGAGTGAAAGTGTCGGGTGGGGAGACCGCAGTTGCCGTCGCAACCTGGTTTCCTGTGGCGTTCTCGGTGGTGGTAAGCGTGGCAGTGATCGTGACGCTGCTGCTGGCACTGCCGTTTGGAGCCAGCGTGATGTTGGAAAGGTCTGCAGCAGCAAAAGAAATCATATTGCCGACAACGGGCAATGCGGTTGCGTCGTTCATGAAGACCCAAGTGGCGGGTACGCCAGTCAGATTTATGGTGCCGGTCTCGGAGCCGTCCGTGTCTGAAAGGGCAAAAGACAGATAGTCGCTCAAAGGCGCGGCGTAGGAATCCCCAACGGTGGCGTCCGTGCCGGTGACCGTGCCCGCATCAGCCACCGCCCGTATGCGGAACTCGACGTCAGCGCTGTCTGTGACCACCTCAGATGTGATCGTGTCCGTGTAACTGGCATCAAGCGTGAAGCTGATGTCGGCATCCGAGTTGGCCGGCGGCGTGGCTGTTATGGCTTCAACGGTCCAGGCCGAAACGTCCACGCTGGTATTGCCGCTCGTCGCGGTGAAACTGTTGGTTCCATCGGAGATCGTCACATCTACAGGAAGACCAGATATTGTGAGAGAAGCCGTCCATGGACCATCACGACCAGGAGCGTCAGTCTTCAGGCCAAGCGGTATGGATACACCGTCTTCATCGCCATGAACGAGCGCAACCTCAGTATCAGGTGGGACATGGCTGGCGCGGATGAGCGTGTCGAAAGTCGTGCCCGACGTGCCGTTGACCGTATCAGCCGCAACATCGGAAAAATCGAAATCCAGAACGTCCGGCGAGCCGCCGGTCTGGTTGGCGATTGCGGTTGCGTCGAGGACCGAACTCCACATGCGAGCGCCGTAGACAGATCCCACAATCGCCTGGCTGCTATCGGCGGAATTGCCGGTTCCGTCCTGCTCCTGTCCGATGGCAAAATGTCCGCCGGCGGCAACGGTTTGCGTGCTGTTCGCCTGACCGGCGAGCACACCATCAACATACACCTTCAGCTGGTTCGACGGCAGTGAACTGTCGAGCGTGACCGTGACGCGGACACCATCGCTTGCGTCAACAGGAACTGAGATCTGCGAGGTCCGCAGGTAGATTTGCAACGTCGAGCCGTTGGCGGAATAGAGAAGGAGATCGTTTCCCGCCCGTTCGTAGCTTGTCACCGCATAGTTGCTGTCGCTCGTCTTATATTCGACCTCATAGGTGAAGTCGGTCGATGGGAACTGGTTGGAGCTGTCGACGAAATAGAGGTTCTCCGACCCATCCAGATCGTAGCCGATCAGATTGCTATTGCTGGCCAGGACGCCCACAAATTCAGACGAAGTGAGGCTTTCGGTGGTGATTTCACCCTGGACGATCTCAAGATCCCAGTCGCCGCCATGCTGGGTGTGACCGGTAAGGTCAGAAGAGGCGGCGACATCGGCGCCCGTTGCCTTGGACAAGGCAACAGCGGCCTCGGCACCAAAGTCACAGCCATAGACCAGTATGTCACCGTCGGCATGCATCGCATCGGCGATCACACTCAGCGCCTCAGCGTGGAACACTGTCATGCTGTTTTCGGTTAGCGTGGCATTGCCCAGTTGCAGTCGGCCCTCACTGCCATGGGACAGAATATGAATGGCACCCACATTGTCTCGAGATTTGAGAACGTCTGCGATTTGCTGGAGCCCATCGCTACCGCTTTCAAGGATCACGATCTCCATGGCGGGATCGATCTGCGCTGTCAGCGCAGCGATATCCCCGACTGTGGGGTCGATGAACACTATCTCAGAAGGGACGTCTGGCGCATTCGTTCCCAACTCCAAAAGAGCGCTGCCGAGGGCAGTGCTCTCTTCCTCGGAAAGGGGCGCCACGGACTGAGTGGCTGAGAAGTCGATATCGGCGGTGGCGTCGAGCACCTGGTCAGCCGTTTCCAGCAGCGCCGCGTCCAGAAGAACGCGTGGCTCAAGGGGCGTGCCCATGGGTGGCGGAGACACCGTGTCCAGCAAGGTCTCGCCATCACGAATGCGCCGCTTGAATGGACGAAAGTTCAGCAGTCGCCGTTTGCTCGTTTTGCGCAAAATCACCCCCATTGGAAGACAGCTTCCAGGGCGAAGTGGCCTAGACGCACCTCGCCACCCGTGATTTTGCGGGATCGAGCGTTAACATTTTGTGAGAGAATGCTGCGACGCAACCGCACCTGTTAACATGTGCGTGCGCGGAATTGCTGGAAATTCGGCGTCTAGCAGAAAGGTCGTTAAGACTTTGCTGCTGCCATTTGCAATTGGTTAGGCATAGGCGTTAAGGCCCTCGGGCACCCGATGAGGGTCGCAGAGAGCCTCGGGAGGACACTATGGATCTTGGAATCGCCGGACGCACGGCCATCGTTTGCGCCTCATCAAAAGGCCTTGGCAAAGGCGCCGCTCTTGCGCTGGCACAGGCTGGTGTGAACCTCGTTCTCAACGCTCGATCCGAAGCACCGCTTAAGGCGGCAGCCGAGGAGATTGCGGAAGCGACCGGCGTCAGTGCGGTAGCCGTGGCAGCCGACATCAAGTCCGAAGACGGGCGAAAGGCTGTGCTGGACGCGGCCAAGGGCATACCTGACATACTGATCAACAATGCCGGTGGCCCTCCTCCCGGCGATTTCGCCGATTTTGACATGCAGGATTGGCGAGACGCAGTGGAGGGCAACATGATCACACCGCTGGCGCTGATCAAGGCGGTGCTTCCGGGCATGCAGGAGCGAAAGTTTGGCCGCATCGTGAACATCACATCGGCATCTGTGAAGAACCCCATCGCAGTTCTGGAACTGTCCAACGGGGCGCGCGCTGGCCTGACCGGTGCCGTGGCCAGCCTGGCGCGCAAGGTGGCTGGCGACAATGTCACCATCAATGGCGCCTTGCCGGGCCTGCACGACACGGCTCGCATCGCAGCCACGCTCGAGGCGCGGGCAAAGGCTCAAGGCATTTCCATGGAACAGGCGATTGCCGAAGCCGGGGCTGCCATTCCCGCAGGCCGTCTCGGGGATCCGAACGATTTCGGAGCGGCCTGCGCGTTTCTGTGCTCACGCCAGGCGGGCTTCATCACAGGTCAGAACCTGATCATTGACGGCGGAGCCTTCAACTACACGATCTAACTCGTGCGGTTGGCTGAGGCTCGTGGTCGGCGCTTCTGGTCAGATCCAAGATCCGTTGAGACGCTGGCTCCAGCCACGGGCAGCGAGACCTCAATGATCGAGCCCACACTGGCCGGGGCTTCGCCTTTCACCACGAATTCCTGGCCGCTGCTGGATACCAGCAGCGTTCCAGCCTTGTCACCCGGCCCAAGATAGGTCGCATCGATCTGAATGGTCTGACCGCCCGAATGCTGAGCCGCAGCGCTGGCGAGCAGGTCATGAGGTGCGCCCTCGGACACAACAGTGCCATCGCGCAGCATGATAACGCGATCGGCCAGCGCCAAAACTTCATCCACGGCATGAGTGACGTAGATCATCGGCACGCCAAATTCGGACGCCGCCAGTTTGAGGTAGGGCAGGATGCGGGCCTTTCGCTCAGTGTCCAGCGCGCTCAACGGCTCATCGAGCATCAACAGGCGCGGCGCAGAAAGCAGCGCCCTTGCAAGAGCGACCCGCTGGCGTTCGCCTCCGGATAGCGAGACTGTTCGGCGCTTCAGAAGTGGGCCCACGTCAAAGGCGGCCTCGATATCGCCCCGCGCAGCGCGCCTGGCCGAGCGGTCGCGGCGACGATCCGCATAATCGAGGTTTCCGCCCACCGACAGATGGCTGAAAAGACGCGTGTCCTGAAACACCAGCCCCGCGCCCCTTTTGGCAGGCGGCAGATCAGTTTTGGACTGCGACGCAAACCAAACATCATCGCGGGTGGTGATGGTGCCGTTGTCGGGCGTTTCGAGCCCCGCGATCAAGCGCATGAGAGAGGTTTTGCCGCTGCCCGATGGCCCGAAAATGGCCGTTGTGCCAGCCAGTGGAATCCGGGTATTTGCCCGCAGGTCGAGGGCGCCCCGCTGCCACCGGACATCGATTGATAAAGTGTCCGTCGCCATCAGTTGCGGGCTCCGGCACGCCAGGGCAGTGCGCCCCGATTGAGCGTGTAAACCGTCAGCAGAACGATAAAGGCGAAGATGAGCAGCAGCGCCGACAGAGCATGCGCCTCATCATACCGCAGCGTCTCCACGCGGTTGAAAACGGCGATGGAAAGCGTCTGCGTTTTGCCCGGGATGGCGCCACCAATCATAAGAACCGTTCCAAATTCACCGACGGTATGGGCAAAGCTGAGCACGGCTGCGGTGACAAAGCTTCTGCGGGAAAGGGGAACAGCCACCGTGAAGAACCGGTCCAGGCGGCCTGCCCGCAACACTGTGGCGGCCTCCATGGGTCCGCGCCCCACCGCCTCAAAACCGGCCTGCAGCGGCTGAACGGCAAACGGCAGAGAATAGATGATGGACGCGACGAGAAGACCGGAGAAATTGAAGGTTAGAGTTGATCCCGTCACCGCCACCCACGCCGCGCCAATGGGGGCATTGGGGCTCATGATCAGCAGAAGATAGAAGCCCAGAACCGTGGCGGGCAGAACGAGCGGGAGCGCTGTCAGCGCTTCAATGAAAGGCTTGATCGGCGAGCGTGTATTGGCCAGCCACCATGCAAGGGGCGTGGCCACGACCATGAGGCAGGCGGAGGTGGCAAAGGCGAGCTGCGCCGTCAGCCAGAAAGGCGTCCAGTCTGAAATCGCTGAGAACAAGGGCTTGCTTTCGTTTTGCGGTTCGCTCGGGTGCTCAGTCGGCGCCGGGCAAATCGTAGCCCGAAGAGACAATGATGTCCTGCGCCGCATCCGACTTCAGATAGTCCATAAACGCACGTGCCGCGGCGTTCTCAAGCCCGTTCTGCAGCAAAATCGCGTCCTGCCTGATCGGTTCGTACAAGGCTGGATCAATTGGTGCGTAAAGCAGTTTGCGGGCGGTATCCGCATCGGCACGGGCGCGGTCGTCCAACGCCTGGCTGAACGCCACGAGACCGGCTTCGGCATTGCCCGTAACGACGGTGCTGTACGCCTGACCGACGGAGTTGCCCGGCACAAGCACAGCGCGGAGTTCTTCGGCACGCGCGCTCTTGTCGATGGCTTGCATCGCGGCAACGCCGTAGGGAGCGACGATAGGGTTGGCCAGAGTGATGGGACCAAGCTGTGCAGGAAGAGCAGCGCCAATGTCTGATACGATGTCCGGCATGGGCGGTTCCGGCTCCTGATCTGCCGGCACAGACCGGATCAGAGTCAAACGCCCCAGGGCATAGGTAAAGCGGCCGTCTCCGCGCCCATCACGCTCCAGAAGCTCTGGCCGTTCTGCGTCCGCTGACAGAAAGATGTCATAGGGGGCGCCAGCTTCGATCTGGGCGTAGAGCTTGCCCGTCGACCCGCCGGCCAGACCGATGGACAGCGGAGCGTTGCGCTCTCCAAAGTCTTTGGCGAGCCGTTCAGCTGTCACAAAGAAGTTGGCGGCGACCGCGACCACCGCGTTCTCCGCCCGCACGGCATTGGCGTGCAGCGTCAAAGTCACCGTCAAAGCGAATAAAGTGAATGCGCGCATGGCTTCCGATGACACGGCAATGAAAGGCCCATAAGGGGCCAGTTCTAAGTTTTTGGCTGGACTTCAGCTACACGCCGCTGAACGGCTATGACAAGCGGTGATTCATCGCCGTCTTGACGCAGTGGGCGCAGCAATACCTGATTGATGAACACCGCGCCGTCCTTGCGGTAGTTCGTAATGCGAATATCCGCCATGGATCGATCGGCAATAGCCTCTCGAAACCGGGCCACTGCATCGGGCTCGCTGTCCGGCCCCTGCATGAAACGGCAATTGCGACCGATGATCTCTTCGCGGTCATAGCCAGAGTGCGCCAGAAACGCGTCGTTCACATAGACAATCGGGCAGTCCGGCATGTGCGGGTTGGCAATAACAACTGCCAGGTCGGCCTGCAGGGCGTCGACATCATCCCAAGTGTATTCGGGCAGCGCTTCATATTCCGGTGCGTCGCTGCGTTGGGATGGAGAATCGTCCTGCATTAGCGGGGTCCTGATATTCCGGAAGAGGCCGTCGGCGCAATTTGCCATACACCATTTACATTTTGCAATAATGCAAGCGCATTTTCTTCCGTTGGGAGAAAGTTGAGTATTTCAGCCGCAGCTCGTGAAAGAGGTCGGTGAAATGGCGCACCCGGGAAGATTCGAACTCCCGACCCCTAGATTCGTAGTCTAGTGCTCTATCCAGCTGAGCTACGGGTGCGCGGGCTTCGAGCTGAAGCTCTCAAGCCGGTGAGCGGTGCTTTAATGGGCTGGGGCGGCCATGGCAAGCGACCTGTCCGCCTTTTTGCAGCCGGCACGATGACATCCTTCAAAAAGTCAGCCGCGGTTCGGCAGAAGGATCTCAAACTGCGCCCCGCCATATGAGGCATCGAGGCAAGCAGGGCGCTTCTCACTCTCGTCAATCAGGCGGACTGTTCCGCCGTGCACCCACACAAGCTCCGCCGCAATCGCCAGACCAAGGCCTGTGCCGCCGGGTCGTGCTGACCCCTTGAACGCCTGGAAGAGCGCCTCTCGGGCGCGCTGCGGCACCCCCGGCCCCGTGTCCGCAACAATGATCGCTGTCTGAGTGGCCTTTCCGTCGCCTGCCAGGCGCGGTTCGGTACACACGCACAGCCTTCGAACGGCTGCTGGATCGGTCTCGGCATTCAACGCCTGAACAGCGTTTCGGCACAGATTGTGAATGACGCGGAACATCTGATCAGGATCGGCATCCACCTCACATGCATGCGGGATGAGGTTGTGAAAGCTCACCGCCTCACCAAGATCGAGAAGCTCTCCGCAATCCTGCACCAGAGTGTGAAGGTTGATCCGGCGGATGCTCGGCGGTTTGTCTTGAGCCTTGCCATAGGCCATGACCGACTGGGTGTAGTCCGCTGCCCGGTCCAGGGCGCGCAGAATGCGGGGGGCAAATTTCTGCACCATCGGGTCATCCACATCCGCCAGACGGTCCGAAAAGAGCTGCGCAGAGGCCAGAATGTTCCGAAGATCGTGGTTGATCTTGGAGACCGCCAGACCAAGGTCGGCAAGGCGCTTCTGCTGGCGCAACGTATCGTGAAGACGCCCCTGCATGGCGGCCAATTGATGTTCCGCAACGCCCATTTCATCGGTACGCTTGGACGGCGCGAGGATGCGGGACACCTCTTCAGGAGCCTCGGCGAACTCCACCATATTGCGCGACAGGGAGCGGACCGGTCGGATAATCATGGCGTTGATGGTGAGAAACACGAGGGCTGCCGTCATCAGGCCAATGGCTAGGGAAATCAAAGCAACATTGCGCGCATAGGTGCGCATGGCTTCGATCAATGGCGCTTCGCGCAGCAGAAGCTCCAATTCGCCTTCGCGGCTTTCCATGGAGGAGATTAAACGCAGCGACCGGTTCTCGGTGGTGAACAGCCCGGTCAGCGCATCGCGCACCGCGACAAACGGGCTCCAATTGTCCAGATCCACCGTCAGGTTCACGCTTGGCGGCATGGAGGATCGGGCTATCAGACGGCTTTCACCCCCCTGGCGCACAACAATTGCATCAGCACGGGTGGCGGCCAGAATCTCGGTTTGCACGTCCCTTGGAATGCTCAAATTGCGGTCCGCAATAAAGACGACGGATGCGATCTCAGCGGTGGCTACACGCTCGCGCAAATAGTCCATGCGGAAGTTGGCAACGGAGGGCACGAAAATCAGCACTTCTGCCAGAAGCACGAAAAGCGTTGTCAGCAAAAGCAGCTTTGTCGAAAGGCTTGTGCCGCCGTGTGACGTACCGGAGCCCGATCGCTCGCCAGTCTCATCTGTGACTGGCGGGCCCGCGCCCACAGGCAATTGAGGGGCTTCCACCTGAGTGGCCCCGGCCTGCGCGCTGGTTGGCGAAGTCCTCGTCATGGCATCATTATATGTCACAGCGGGCAGTTATGAACCAGCGCTCGGGAATCAACAGCCAACACTGCGCTTCACAGCTGCGTGTATGGTCAGCCGAGCTTCTGCAAGAGGCTGATCACGTTGCGAACCAATGGTTTCTTGGTGGCAGGCGCAAAACTGCTGACTGCCGCACGCCGACCGATCTCACCCATGGTCGGATAGGGAGGCACATAGGCAGTGATGTCTCGAAGCTTCATTTTATGGGTCACAGCGAAGGCCCACATATTGATAATTTCACCCGCACCCTCGCCAACGATGGAAGCGCCGACAACGCGACCCTTGCCATCCGCCAGCACCTTGATCAGGCCAAGGGTCTTTCGTTCG
>JBCBXA010000096.1:0-10253 GCA_039816825.1 Pseudomonadota bacterium
TGGTCGCCTTGGCCTTGAAGAAGTAGCGCATTGACAGCCCAATGGCTGCCCAGAACTCTGAGAGCAGCAATGCGCGGGCAGATTGTGCGAGCGAAGACATGAGTAACTCCGTGCTTTACGCGGCTTAGCTGACCACCGGCCCCCAGCCGGTGAGTTGCAGCACAAAGGCCACAACCACGACGGCTGCAAGGGAAATCGGCAGGAAGACCTTCCATCCTAGGCGCATCAACTGATCGTAACGATAGCGGGGAACAAAGGCCTTCACGAGGCTGATGAAGAAGAAGACGAACAGGCACTTGAGCATGAACCAGATCAGGCCCGGCACCCATGTGAATGGCGCAAAATCAAACGGTGGTAGCCAACCGCCCAGGAAAAGTGTCGTTGCGAGCGCGCACATCAAAACGATGGCGACGTACTCTCCAAGCTGGAACAACAGATACGGCGTCGCCGAATACTCCACCATATGACCAGCCACCAGCTCCGACTCTGCTTCCGGCAGATCAAAAGGTGGGCGGTTGGTCTCTGCCAGCGCCGAGATGAAAAAGATGATGAACATCGGGAAGAGCGGCAGCCAGTTCCAGTCGAGGAAGCTGGGCGGCAGTCCAATCAAGGTGCCCGGACCACTCAACTGCGCCAGCACGATGTCTGTCAGGTTCAGCGATCCTGTAACCAACAGCACCGTCACAATTACAAAGCCGATGGAGACTTCGTAAGACACCATCTGCGCTGCAGAGCGGAGCGACGCCAGAAACGGATATTTCGAATTGGACGCCCAGCCGCCCATAATCACGCCGTAAACTTCGAGCGATGAAATGGCGAAGACGTAGAGAATACCGACGTTGATGTTGGCGACGGCCCAACCTTCATTGACCGGAATGACCGCCCAGGCCGCCATGGCCAACACAGCGCTCAGCAGCGGAGCGATCAGAAACACCACTTTGTCGGCAGCGGCCGGTACGATGGGCTCCTTCAGAACGAACTTTCCGAAGTCGGCAAACAGCTGAAGCAGGCCCCAGGGCCCGACCACGTTTGGACCACGGCGCAACTGCACCGCTGCCCAGATCTTCCGGTCCGCATAGATCACGTAAGCAACCGAGACGAGCAGTCCGACCAGCAGCAAAAGGCTCTGGGCGACAATGATCAGCAGCGGCCAGATATAGGTATCAAACATGGTCTACTCCGCCGCCACATTGGCCTGGCCCAGGGCCAGTTTCGAGCATTCGGCCAGCGTGGCAGACGCGCGGCAGATTGGATTGGTCAGGTAAAAATCGTCAACTGGGCTGACAAATGGCTTCTTCGTCAGCCGTCCACCCAGTTTGGCAACCGCGGCAAGGAAGCCATCTTCAGCAGATTCCACCGCGTCTATGCGCATAAGGTGCGGGTGCGCCTCGTACATTTTGGTACGTAGCTGCGCCAAGCTGTCATAAGGCAGCGGCTTGCCGAGCACAGCCGAGAGCGCTCGGAAGATCGACCAATCTTCCCTCGCTTCACCAGGCGGGAACGCGGCGCGGGCCGCCATTTGCACGCGCCCTTCCGTGTTGACGTAGGTCGCAGACTTCTCGGTGTAAGTTGCCGCAGGCAGGATGACATCTGCGCGCTGGGCACCGGCATCGCCATGCGTACCGATGTAAACAACGAAGCTGCTGTCTGGAATTGAGCTCATGTCCAACTCATCAGCGCCCAGCAGGAACAGAACTTCGCTTTCTGATGCGATCTGCGAAGCTGTTGTGCTGGCTTCAGCTGGCACAAAGTCGATATCGAGCCCGCCTACTCGACCGGCTACATGGTGCAGTACACTGAAGCCGTTCCAGTCAGCCGTCACCGCCCCCACTGCCTCAGCAAGTTTAGCAGCCTGGCCGAGCACTGCCGCGCCATCCGAGCGAGCAAGAGCGCCTTGGCCGACAATGATCAGCGGACGTTTGGCTTTCTTGAGAACCGACGCGAACTTATTGGCGCCAGACACCACTTCTTTCAGGGTGTCAGCACCCGCGCCGAGATATTGGTAGTCATAACGCAGATCGTCCTGCTCGCCGATCACACCGATTGGCAGCGCTGTGGCCCGCCAGTTTTTGCGAATGCGTGCGTTGAGTACCGCCGCTTCGAAACGCGGGTTGGAACCGATGATCAGGATTGCATCGGCATCTTCAATGCCTTCGATGGTGGTGTTGAAAATGTACGAGCCTCGGCCCAGCGACGGGTCGAGCGCGGCATTATCTTGACGGCAGTCGTAGTTATTCGAACCCAAGCCATCGAGCAGGCCCTTGAGCGCAAACATGTCCTCAACGCCCGCCAGATCACCGGCTATCGCGCCGATCTTGTCGGCGGAGGTCGCCTTCACTTTGGCAGAAATGGCGGCAAATGCGTCGTTCCAGGAAGAGGCGGCCAGCCGACCGCCCTGGCGCACATAGGGCCGGTCCAGACGCTGGGCGCGAAGGCCGTCCCACATGAAGCGGGTCTTGTCAGAGATCCACTCCTCATTCACCTCTTCATTGGTGCGCGACATGATGCGCATCACTTCACGACCGCGCGTGTCAACGCGGATAGCCGAACCGACAGCGTCCATCACGTCCACACTCTCAGTCTTGGTCAGTTCCCAAGGCCGCGCCTTGTCCTGATAGGGCCGAGAGGTCAAAGCGCCAACCGGGCAAAGATCGATGACATTGCCCTGCATCTCGGAGGTCATGGCCTGCTCAAGATAGGTGGTGATCTCGGCATCCTCGCCGCGACCGATCAATCCGAGCTCAGAAATGCCGGCCACTTCCGTGGTGAACCGGACGCAGCGCGTGCAGTGGATGCAGCGGTTCATGCGTGTACGCACAAGCGGGCCGATATATTTGTCCTCCACAGCGCGCTTGTTCTCATCAAAGCGAGACGTGTCGACGCCATAAGCCATAGCTTGGTCCTGAAGATCGCACTCGCCGCCTTGGTCGCAAATCGGGCAATCGAGCGGATGGTTGATCAGGAGAAACTCCATCACCCCTTCCCGCGCCTTCTTGACCATCGGCGTCTTGGTTAAAATCTCCGGCGGCTGACCTTCGGGGCCCGGACGCAAGTCCCGGACGCCCATGGCGCAAGACGCGGCAGGCTTAGGTGGCCCACCCTTCACCTCCACAAGGCACATGCGGCAATTGCCGGCAATCGAAAGGCGTTCATGGAAGCAAAAACGCGGCACCTCAGCGCCGGCAGCCTCAGCCGCCTGCAGAAGCGTGTAGTGATCGGGCACCTCAATCTCTGTGCCATCAACGACGATTTTTGCCATCGATCTTCCCTCGTGCTGCTAAGCGCAGCGCTGTTCCCGCCACTGTTGGATCTGGGGAAGATGATCCCATCCAAACGCGTGGTCGGTGTTTCCATGTTCGTTCAAATGATCGAGGCGCTCTTTCGCCTCGGCAAGGGTTGGGCGATGCCCCTCTTTAACCCACCACATAACAAAGTGGTGGCTCTCCATCGCCTCAAACCACTCCGCTTTGCGGTTGTAAAACTGCTTGTGCACAGTGTTCCAAACAAAATGCTCAAGATGTTCGGGTGTTTCCCAAACTGTCATATTCGCGGCGGCACCGGGCCAAGGCGTCGGCTGATGCATGGCGTGGCCCGTCTCATCTTGATGGATCCACACAAACCCAGGCATCGTCGACCCGAGCGTGTTGATCCGCTGCAGATTATCCATGAAATCTGCAATGCGCGGATCATCCAGCGCGTATTTCGGCTTGGCGATGTTGATCTGGGCAAGATGCATCCGGACTACTCCGCAACCTCCAGCACGGGCTCGCGCACCGCGCCATCGCTGTCAGATCGGAAGGAGTAGCTGTCGATACGCGCTTCGATCTCCGGGCGAAAGTGACGGATGAGGCCTTGGACTGGCCATGCGGCAGCATCGCCCAGCGCACAGATGGTGTGGCCTTCAACCTGCTTGGTGATTTCCAGCAGCATGTCGATTTCGCGCTTCTCCGCGCGCCCGTCCGCCATGCGGGTCAGCACACGCCACATCCAGCCAGTGCCTTCCCGGCACGGTGTGCACTGACCACAGCTCTCATGCTTGTAGAAATAGGCGAGCCTGGCGATGGCTCGGATCATGTCAGTGGACTTGTCCATCACGATGACAGCGGCGGTGCCAAGACCGGACTGCAGCCCGCGCAAACTGTCAAAATCCATCGGGCAATCCATGATCTGCTTAGCGGGTACGCACGGCACGGACGACCCGCCCGGGATAACGGCGAGCAGATTGTCCCAACCACCACGAATGCCGCCGCAGTGCTTGTCGATGAGTTCCTTGAACGGGATCGACATGGCCTCTTCGAAGGTGGCCGGCTGGTTCACATGTCCGGACACGCAGAACAGCTTGGTCCCGGCATTCTTCTCAGCGCCAAACCCGGCGAACCACTCCGGGCCGCGACGCAGAATAGTTGGAACAACGGCGACGGACTCGACATTGTTCACAGTGGTTGGGCAGCCGTAGAGGCCAACACCCGCCGGGAATGGTGGCTTCAGCCGTGGCTGTCCCTTCTTGCCCTCAAGGCTCTCCAGAAGTGCGGTCTCTTCGCCACAAATGTAAGCGCCCGCGCCGTGGTGGGTGTAAATGTCCACATCCCAGCCGTGGCTTGCGCCTTTGCCAAGCAGTCCGGCGTCGTGGCACTCCTCAATGGCGGCTTCGAGCGCCTGACGCTCGCGAATATATTCACCGCGCACGTAGATATAGACCGTGTGCGCACCCATGGCGCAGGCTGCATAAACGCACCCTTCGATCAGAGTGTGCGGATCATGGCGCATGATCTCGCGGTCCTTACAGGTTCCTGGCTCCGATTCATCCGCATTGATGACGAGATAGGAAGGCCGGTCCTTGCTCTCTTTCGGCATAAAGGACCATTTGAGCCCCGTAGGGAAACCGGCACCACCTCGTCCACGCAAGCCCGATGCCTTCACCTGCTCGACGATCCACTCACGGCCCTTGGCCACGTGCTGCTTGGTTTGCGACCAGTGTCCGCGCTTCTTGGCTCCCTTTAGGCTCTTATCCTGCAGGCCATAGATGTTGGTGAAGATGCGGTCTTCGTCTTTGAGGAATTGCGTGCCCATCAGCGCGGCTCCTTGCCGAAGCGTTTGACATATTCATCTCGGCCACCGGCGGCGAGCGCGTCGGCCTGAGCGACCCAATCTTCGCGCTCAATGCGGCCTTTGAAGCTCAGATAACCATTGACCCAGTCGATCTCGGATTGGCCCCATTTGGCGATCTGGTCGAAATGGAACACTCCAAGATCATTCAGACGCCTTTCGTTCACGGGCCCAATACCCGCGACCATCTTCAGATCATCAGCGCCGGATTTGCGTGGTCCTTTGAGGGCGCGAGGTTTCTTGCCCGGCGACACCTCACCAATTGCCCCTTGCTTGGGAGCAGTCTTTAGCTCGGCTGCTGTGGCTGACGCGCGCTTTGGCTTAACGGTCTTACCGCCTTTAGCTGCAGGCGTTTTTGCAGCCTTGGCTTCAGCGGCCTTGACGGCTTTTGCGGATGTTGACTTGCCAGGCTTCACGATGGTGCCTGTCGAGGCAAGTGTTGCTGCCTTCGGCTTGGCAGCTTTGGTCGCAGCCATCTTGGGCGCTGCCTTCCCGCCATCTGAACCACGTTTTGGGCGGGTCTGATAGATTGTGTCGTCCAGCAGCGTGGTCGCTCCGCCAGCCGGCATCGAATAGTGACGATCAATCTGCGGACCAGGCTTTACGAGATTGCCAGTGCCAGCAGCGAACTTGTCGATAATCTCTTCGAGACTTTCCGGCGTCAGATCTTCGAAGGTGTCTGCGAAGATTTGCACCATGGGTGCATTCACGCATGCGCCCGCGCATTCCACCTCTTCCCAGCTCAAATTGCCGTCTTCGACAACTTCAAACTGGTTGGGCGAAATCCGGCGGCGACAGACCTCTTTCAGGTCTTCCGCTCCGCGCAACATACAGGGCGTGGTGCCGCACACCTGAATGTGAGCGCGCTTGCCCACAGGCTGGAGCTGGAACATCGTGTAGAACGTTGCCACTTCCAGAACGCGGATGAAGGGCATTTCCAGTCGCTCAGCCACATATTCGATGCACGGCTTGGAGACCCAACCCTCCTGCTCCTGCGCGAGCCAAAGCAACGGGATCACAGCCGAAGCCTGTTTCCCCTTGGGGTATTTCTTGATCCATTTTTTGGCGTCAGCCTCTTTCGCCCGGGCGAAAGAGAAGCTGTCCGGCTGAACATGGTCAGGTGCGAGGCGGCGATTGCTCATTGAGCGTGGCCCTTGAAACTTGAAGATCGAAAAATGAAGCGCGCGACCAGCGCGCCCAGAACCAGCACGGCGAAATGGGGCGCGATGAGTGAGGCCGGCTCGCCAGCCGCAGCGTAAGTGGCAACATCAACCGCCGCCATGAACGAACCAGCAACGCTCATCACGGCAAGCCCGCGCAGATCACGCCAATAGGCAAACATGGCGAATGCGATTGCCAGACCAAGATAGCGGCCGCCGAACACCGCTGGCAGTCCTTCCCGCGTGTGGTCCAGATTGGCCAAGGCCCAATCCGGCGCGAACACAAATGCAAAGCCCGCTGCTGTGAGCGCCAGCGCAACAATCCGACCAAGAGTTGGGATGAATTTCACCGGTCAACCTCGCCAAAAACGATGTCGAGGGAGCCGAGAACCGCAGACACATCAGCCAGGAGATGGCCGTTGCACATGAAATCCATGGCTTGGAGGTGCGCAAAGCCCGGCGCGCGCAACTTGCAGCGGTAGGGCTTGTTGGATCCGTCAGACACGACGTAGACACCAAACTCACCCTTCGGTGCTTCCACAGCAGCGTAGATTTCTCCCTCCGGCACGCGGAAGCCTTCAGTGTAGAGTTTGAAGTGATGGATCAGGCTCTCCATGGAGCGTTTCATCTCTGGCCGCTTAGGCGGCACTACCTTGCCTTCAGTCGACGCAACCGGCCCTGCCCCTTCGGCAGACCGCAACTTGTCGCAGCACTGCCGCATGATCTTCACGCTCTCGCGCATCTCTTCCATGCGCACGAGATAGCGGTCGTAGCAGTCACCATTCTTGCCAATCGGAATATCGAACTCGAGCTCGTCGTAGCATTCATATGGCTGCGACTTGCGCAGGTCCCAAGGCGCTCCCGAGCCCCGCACCATCACGCCTGAGAAACCCCATTTCCAGGCTTCTTCCAGCGTGACCACGCCGATATCAACGTTACGCTGCATGAAGATGCGGTTGCCCGTGAGAAGGCCCTCCAGATCATCGCAAACCTGCAGGAAGGGATCGCAAAAGGCCTCAATGTCATCGATGAGCTTGTTGTCGATGTCCTGATGCACACCGCCTGGGCGGAAGTAGGCTGCGTGCATCCGGGCACCGCAGGCTCGCTCATAGAAGCCCATAAGCTTCTCGCGTTCCTCAAAGCCCCAGAGTGGCGGCGTAAGTGCGCCCACATCCATCGCCTGCGTGGTGACGTTCAGAAGGTGCGACAACAGCCGCCCAATCTCACAGTAGAGAACGCGGATCAGCTGACCACGCTTCGGAACTTCCAGGTCCAGCATGCGCTCAACAGCCAGGCAGAACGCATGCTCCTGGTTCATCGGCGACACATAGTCCAAGCGGTCGAAATATGGGATCGCCTGAAGATAGGTTTTGTTCTCAATCAGCTTCTCAGTGCCACGGTGCAGAAGACCAATATGCGGATCCACCCGCTCGCAGATCTCACCGTCCAACTCAAGAACCAAACGCAAAACACCATGCGCAGCAGGGTGTTGCGGGCCGAAGTTAATGTTGAAGTTTCGTACGTTGTGTTCGGTCATATCGCTGGCTCAGTTGGCCTTCTCATCGCCTTTGAGTTCATTGGGCAGAATGTATTCGGTTCCTTCCCAGGGCGACTCAAAGTCAAACTGACGGAACTCCTGTCGGAGTTCGACGGGCTCGTATATCACCCGCTTTTCCTGATCATCGTACCGGACCTCTACAAAGCCCGTGAGCGGGAAGTCCTTGCGCAACGGATGGCCTTCGAAGCCGTAGTCGGTCAGCAAGCGACGCAGATCCGGGTGGCCCGTGAATAGGATGCCGTAAAGGTCATAGGCCTCCCGCTCAAACCAGTCCGCCCCAGGCCAGATGCCGGTAACGGATGGCACAGGGGTGTTCTCGTCGGTCGAGACTTTCACGCGCACACGCACGTTCTGGCTCGGGCTCAACAGGTGGTAGACGACCTCGAAGCGCAGCTCTCGACCCGGGTAGTCGACGCCGCAGGCATCGATGAAGCATACGAACTGCGTTTGAGGGTCGTCCCGCAGAAACCGCATAACGTCCAGAAGGGTCTGCTGACTGACTTCAACAGTCAGGTCGCCAAACGCATCCGTCACCGCAGCCTTGCCCTCAAGGCGCGCAACCATATGGTCGCGCATCTCAAGGGTGGCAGCTGACAGAGTGTTACCAGCGCTCATCGCTCAATGGTTCCTGTGCGACGGATTTTCTTTTGAAGCAGCATCACTCCGTAAAGCAAAGCTTCCGCAGTAGGTGGACACCCTGGTACGTAAATGTCCACCGGCACCACGCGGTCGCAGCCGCGAACCACAGAATAGCTATAATGATAATAGCCGCCACCATTGGCGCATGAGCCCATGGAAATCACATAGCGCGGCTCAGCCATCTGGTCGTAGACCTTACGGAGCGCCGGAGCCATCTTGTTGGTCAGCGTACCGGCGACGATCATGACATCGGACTGGCGGGGCGAAGCCATTGGTGCGAAGCCAAAACGCTCAGCATCGTACCGGGGCATGGACATCTGCATCATCTCAACGGCGCAACAGGCAAGACCGAACGTCATCCACATCAGGGATCCGGTCCGCGCCCAATTGATCAGATCGTCGGTGGACGTGACCAGGAAACCCTTATCGGCCAGCTCATTGTTCACATCGGCGAAAAATGCGTCGTCCTGACCGGCAGGCAGTCCGGTGCGCGGATCGGTTAAACCTTTGGGTGTCGGCGCTATCAGTGTGGTCGAGGCGTCAGCAACGCTCATATCATATGTCCTTATTGGGCTTGGGCATCAAGCGGCGGCCGCCTACTCCCACTCCAGTGCGCCCTTCTTCCATTCGTAGATGAAACCGACCGTCAGAACAGCGAGGAAGATCATCATCGAGATAAAACCGAACCAGCCAAGGGTTCCGAAAGACACGGCCCAGGGGAAGAGGAAGGCAACTTCCAGATCGAAAATGATGAAGAGGATCGCCACGAGATAGAAGCGTACGTCGAACTTCATGCGCGCATCATCAAAGGCGTTGAACCCGCACTCATAAGCAGACAGCTTCTCGGGCGTAGGGTTCTTGAAGGCAATCAGGAAGGGCGCGCCCAGCAGCGCGACGCCGATCGCCAGAGCGATTCCGAGGAACACGACAATCGGCAGATATGAGAGCAGAAGTTCGTTCATGGTCTAGCCTTCAACGCACCTGAATCGGTGCCAGTTTTTAAAGGCTATAAAGCACGCACTGCCAGCGGGTTAAAGGGCGAAACAGGCTTGCCGTCTTTGCATCGCAAAGCATGGCGGCGCTTCATTTATGCCGGGAACAAATAGTCGCAGGGTCAGCGCGACGGACGGCGCTGGTGGGTGGTGAGGGGCTCGAACCCCCGACCCTCTCGGTGTAAACGAGATGCTCTCCCAGCTGAGCTAACCACCCTATAGCGTTACCGCGCAGCGCCCCAGTCGAGGCACCACTTTCCACCAAGACTGTTTGGAAGAAAAGTGGCGCGAGTGACGAGGCTCGAACTCGCGACCTCCGGCGTGACAGGCCGGCACTCTAACCAACTGAGCTACACCCGCGCAGCAAATGGCGCACCATTTGCGTGAGCGGTCGATACGAAACAGCTTGGTTTGTGTCAACGCCATGATGCTCACTCGATGCACTTTTTTGCATGGAACGCCAGTGTTGCATGGCGACGCTCAGAAATGAAAAAGCCGACCACAGGGTCGGCTTCTCCTAAGCTCGTCATTCCGGGCTTGATAGGCGCCTAATGTTGTACCGTGGCCCCATCATCAGCACCGCCCGAACGGGCAGCCATGGCCGCCTTACGCTCATCTTCAGCGGTCCACTCAATAGCCTCGGGCATCCGAACAAGCGCGTGCTCGAGCACTTCACCGATCATGGATACCGGCACGATCTCAAGCTCGTTTTTCACATTGTCCGGAATGTCAGCCAGATCCTTGGCATTGTCGATGGGGATCAGCACCTTCTTGATGCCGCCACGCAGCGCGGCAAGA
>JBCBXA010000097.1:0-10061 GCA_039816825.1 Pseudomonadota bacterium
CGACCTGAATTATACACATGCGCATTCAGGTGCCTTGTCACTGGCCGCAGACGTCGACATCGGCACCCAGTCATCAGGCCCGTCCTTGTCAGCGAGAAAAGCGCGATGTCACGCGTCCGAATGAGGTTCAGGCGATGGAAATTGCCTACGTGCCAATATCGTATCGGTTCCTCAAATGGTCACTGTGCCGGACTTGATCGGTCGGAAGGTATTGCCTTGGCGACTGTCTAAAATTACAGAGACAGCATCGTGCATCGAGGCTTCAAATGACGCCGTGCGCCACCATGACAAGCTTGAGATCGTGAACACGAACGCGGTCAGTCGGTTAGCATACATCGACTTGATTTAGATGCTGTTGGACACCGGTATCAAGATTAGCATCAACGCAACGGGTGCGCGGCGGGACAACGGCTTTATCGAACAACCTAGGCGGACGAACAAATTTGAGGAGGTTTATTTGCGCGTTTATGGCAGCGTATCGGTTGCGGGCAAAAGCCTAGCTCGGTATCTGACGTACCACAATTCGCCAAGACCACGTTCATCGCTGGACGATCAAACGCCCGATCAGACAATTCTTATCCCGCCACCACCAAACCTACTGACGTTATAATCGAATGCCGAATCCGTTTTCAAAATGAATCGTTGCCATTCAAGCATGACGAATCAACTCTCCCGTTCGGTGCCGGAGGCGGCTTTGGGCTAATGGCGAGTGTCCTAGGTGCAGCGCGCCTATCAACGGTTGGAATGTCGATCGTCGGCGCGCTGTGATAACGGATCTGACCGAGTTCTTAAGTGGCATTACGTTCATCGGCGTTCTTGAGAAAATCGCGCGTGTTTGATTGGCTTCGACGAGGCAAAGCCGATGGCCAAAGGAGCATTCTTGAAGGTCCCACGCAAAACCACTTATTGTCCCTAATCACATGGAGAATGTTTGAATTTTTACTACTTGCAAGCGACCATCACGATGAAATTTGAGGCTCAAAAGCTGTCTGACACGGCGTTCTTCTTTGCCGGCCGCACCCATTGAGAAACGTAAAATTCTTCAGATATTTGATATCTGAGCCTTTTACGCTGCCAAGAAAAAAGGCGAAAGAACAATCGATTGAAGTTTGATCGTCTTAAAGTCAATGGAATTCAGGTAGCGTTGCGCTTTGCCAGGTTTTGTCCAAGAGGTTGGCGCGAGCCACATCCGTGCAAGTAAGAATTTATCAGTGACGGCCACGCCAACTGCCAGCTTAAGTGGATTTAAAATTGATGTCCTTTGGCGCAATGCTCACCTCAGGACAGCACCTGCAGTAGTTGGTTTGCCCACTAGAGGCGAGTTGCAATTGGCTTAAAAAATTCAGTGCTGACTTTGCATCGATCACCTTCCGGCGGCATTGAAATCGAACTAAAACGATATTTAATTGGTTGTACATCTGATATACTGTCCAGACTTTCAGCGTACTGGTTTGTCGTGTTCGCGACTCTATAAAAGACTCAAAGAAGGAAAATTACAGTATCCGGTGAAGTTAGAGTTAGCGATATTTTATTAAGAGACATCAGAGGTATCACTTGTCAGGAAAATCGCTTTCCGCGTTTTTCAACGAATCGGCAGCCACACATCTTTTCTCATGCTTTCTCAACACGGAGTAAAGAACCATTGATGATTTCCAACTATGAGGGGTAAATTCTTGCCCGTCTGTTGGATCATACAGAAAAACGGCAAGTGGGCCACGTCCTTCCCCCCTTAAAATTGGGCCATTACAGTGGGCACCGAAGGGGGCGTTGGCATGGCGAGGACGCGACATTCGGACGAAGACATCTTGAAGCTGCTGCGTGAGATCGAGCTTAAGCTGACAGCGGGCGATGACGTGGCATCTGCTTGTAGGAGCGTCGGGATCAGTGATGCAACCTACTACAACTGGAGGAAGCGCTTCGGCGGCATGGGCCGGTCGCAGCTGTCGGAGATGAAGAGCTTGGAGAAAGAGAACGCGCGACTGAAGAAGAATGAGCCCTTTGTCCGCCATTGGTCCGAGGACAATAGGCGAATGCCGAGCTCGAACTGGACAAGCTCATTCTCAAGGAAAGCCTGAACCATCTAAAGCCCAGGGCCTGACCACAGAGGAGCTCCGTCAGGCTGTCATTCACACACGCCAGAAGCTCGCGACGTCTGAGCGACGGACGTGCCGGGTGATAGGGCTGACGCGGAGCTCCCTGCAATATCGACCTGTCCCGCGAGATGATGATGCATTGCGGCTTGCTCTGATCCGGCTGGCAAAGCAGTACGGCCGATATGGCTATCGCAAGATCACCGAACTGCTTCACGTGGAGGGTTGGCGGGTCAATCACAAGAAGGTTGAGCGGCTTTGGCGTGAAGAGGGATTGCAGCTTCCACAGCGGCACAAGAAGCGACGACGGCTCTATCACAAGGACGGCTCGATCATTCGAATGCGGCCCACGCATCCGAACCACGTCTGGGCCATCCATTGCCCGGCAGGCGATTGCAAAGCAATCTGCCGGGAGGAGACTTCGTCCACGACAAGCTCAGCAACGTGCAGACCTACAAGATGCTGACCGTTCTCGATGAGTTCACGCGGCAAGCATTGGCGGTGACAGTGCGCACCAAGATGGGTGCAAACGATGTTCTTGAAGCACTCTATCCACTCATGCTACGCCACAGTTCCCCAGAGTACATCCCATCCGATAACGGCCCAGAGTTCGCATCCGAGGCGATGCAAGACCGGCTTCGGCGCGTCGGCATCAAGCCGATCCGCATATACCCAGGCTCGCCTTGGGAGAGCGGATACAATGAGCGCTTCAACGGGACACTGCGCCGGGAAATTCTCAATGCGGAGTGGTTCACGACGGCCGAGCAAGCTAAGCTCGTCATCAATCACTGGCTCAGGCAGTACAATCATACCCGGCCGCACCAGGCACTCAACATGTGCCTGCCTATTCCAGAAACCATATTAGAGAAAGCCCAAATCAGTGGCGCAAACACAGGGGGCTAGACATAGCCATTGTCGCAAATCTCTCCCGTAATGAACGTTCTAACTTCAGGTTGTCCAGGCGGCACTTCCAAAACTATATAAACGCGGCTGCAATAGAATCATGAGAGACCCGTAATTAGAAGACGGCAAAGCGCACCGCTGTTAATTGCCCTTTGATCGAGACGCACGCTGTGTCTTTCGCTTCAACGCCAGCCAAGAGCGATCCCTTGGCAGCAGGTTACATGGGTCTTTGAATGAAATTTGGACGAACTAAAAGATAAAGGAAACCAGAAAGTAATCGTCTGAAAAGAGGTCACACCACTCACTCTTCAAGACTGATTTTAGGAAAGATATGCACGGAGATCCGAGTTTTAAACGCTGGATTTCGCTTGAAGCTAATCGTAGATCAAGACGCAAGTTTGATGGAATTGGATAAACTCAGCACGAGAAGAGGGCGAAAGGTTGCGATTTCAGTTTTGAGGATGACCCGCCTTTCAACGGTTCCGCATGTGGATTGTGGTTTCTTGGTTGAATGCGCTTAAATACGAGAGGGCTTTACCCTTAGTTACAGTCTGATTACCAAAATGGCGAGGATTTGCGAGGCAAAGCGGATGCTGGGACATCGTTCCATATGGTGCCCTTATCCGGTAGGTCGGGGAGTCACCTAAATGAAGGTCTTATTATCCGGCTGCGAGCGAGCAACAGATCATCTGATGCTGCATTTTGCTTAATTTTGGGGATAGCAGGGTAGTAGCTTTTAGTCTGCGCGCAATTCGGACAGCCGTCAATCAGGGTTATTTTGTTCCAAGATGTCAGAAAGTCGCTCTCCGACTGAAGTGGCCGTCCCGGCAGTACGGATGGTTGGGAAAGATATTCGCTGCGGTAGCAACCTTCACGGTGTGTGTGATATTTGACAGGCGAGCTAAACTGGCTTGCGGTGGAATTGTACCACGGATTCTTTTCAGAAGCTGCAAAATTTATTCGAGGAGACGGCTCGTTTTGACCACTGAAATAGTACTTAGGGTTTCGCCGCGAAATAAATGGTCACCTTCTTATTCCGGTTGCGTTCCAGCTTTTCTCTTCTAAGAATTGTATGAGACTTCATCCCTTAAATCGATTGAACCGGCTTTTGACATTACAATTATCTTTGACTTGTGATCTCTTGATAAGAGGGTTTTGCTGAATTTTACATGTAACCCATCTGCGCTAAGAAGTATCTGCAGACTGGCCTCTCGATTATTGAAAATTAGCAGAACGCGGAGGCCATTTTACGGTCGACCGTGGAGTGATTTTGTCTAGATCTAATTCAAACCGGCGATGGCCAAACTTACCTCAGTTTAATCTTAGATTTTGGGTGGCATCGCGTGGCATTGGCCACTTCCATGAGCGTTGCCTTAGGTCACAGTCTTTCGCTTCATCGCGTTCCAAAGGCAAGGCGGAAACCCTCTGCCACACCGGTCGGGGTGGGCGGGAACGGCGCCGCGCGCTGCACTGCAGAAACCACGCGTTGGTCGAAATCCGGATTGCCTGATGACCGACTCAATGAAACCGATTGCAGTGCGCCGCTCGCCGCGATGGTCAAAGTAACCACAGCATCTTGGGCGATTTGACCGCGAAATCGCCCGACATTCCGCGCGATCCGTCGAAACACCGTTGCCCCATAGTTCGGTAAAGCCGCTTGGCCGGCCTGCGACGCGCTGTTGTTCTGAGGAGATTGACTGGTGGTTTGACCGGTCTCTGTGGCCGTCTCTTGGCCGCGCGTCGCATCCGTACTGGCGTTGCCGGTAGCACCCGGGCTCGCGGGTGGGGGTCGCGGCTGCTGCGGTGCGGCTCCAGGCGTCGGGGCGGGCGTGGCATTCGGATCAGGCCGGGTTTGTGGTCTGGGGGTCGACGCGTCAGGTGTCTGTACGTCAGGGGAGGTTGCTGTCACTTGCTCGGTCGCGGAAATAGGAGCCACTGAGGTGACAGGCGGTTCCGGCGCAGTTTCGGGAGCCGTGTCAGAGCTGATCGTGGCGCTGGGAATATCGGGCACGATTGCTCGGCTCGGCGCCACTGGAACCGGAATTACCGCAACTGTCGAGCCCGCATCGCTCGCAGTGGTCTCGTTTGCAGTGATCTGAACGGGGCTTTGTGTCGCTGGCGGTGTTTGCCCCGTCAAAGTGTCCGGTGTGAGTGGCTCCGTGCGGGTCGTGTCTGGCGATTGCGTCTCGCTTGGCTCTGGTTGTGGCGTGGCCGAAGGCTCGACCTGCGCCGCCTCAGTGTCCACGTGCTCCGGCGTCTCGGTCTCAATGAGTTCAAGAGGCTCTGTCTCTGTTGGCTCCAACGGTTCGATCTCATCTGGCTGCGGCTGGTTCAGCCCCGCCGAGCCCCGGACCATGTCTGCGAAAGAGGTGCCTAACCGAGCCGGTGCCACATCCCCCCCGCCGGGAAGCGCAACCGTTGCCTCGACGGCGAACAGGTCTGCGCCGGCCAGATGCAGGACCACAGATCCCGTAAGCGCCATAGCCCCGCCAGTGATGAGCCTTGCTTTCATTCGAGCCCGCGTTCGGTGACCAGCCAAACCTCCTCGGCCCCTGCCTCGCGCAATTCCCGCGTAATCCGTGCGAAATCCTGGGCCGGAAGGGCGCGATCGGGCACGAGGCGCACCGACGGGCCTTCCTGCGCGACAATCTGGGCCGGTGTCACGGAAGCGCCCCGCAATACAATCGCTCCATCGGGTAGGATCACCGCGGCATCTGGCGGCGCGCGCCCTTCCAGATCGATCGTGTCCACCAGGTCCACACGGTCATCGAGCGGCGGCGCAACCGTGCTAGCGATTAGGAAAAAAATAAGCATCAAAAAGACGATGTTAATCAGTGCAATGGTCGGCTCGCGGCGCCGCTTCGGTGTGGGACGGGTGATCATGGCAGCGCTCTAGTCCAGGACCAGGATCGTCAGATCTTCAGACGCGGGAAGGCGGACCAGGAGATCGGTGAGGCGTTGCGTTGAAACTGTCTCGGTCAAGCTGATCAGGAGGAGATCGGAGCCGTCGTCAAGTGCCAGCAACGCCCCGGCGATCTCAGTGAGCGGGACGGCCTGGCCGTTGAGCAGCAATTCGTCATCAGACAAGCGCAAAAAGAGCGGCGGTTCAGACGTCGTCGGCGCCCCCGCTCCGGCCAAAGCCGCACTGACCGGGATCTCTGCAAATCGCGTGAAGGTCGAGCTCAGCATGAAAAAGAGCAGAAGCAAAAAGATGACATCAATCAAAGAGGTCAATGCGAGCGGGCGACGCCGCGATGTCCTTCTGCTTAACGCCATCGGGTCAAGAAACGGCTTGCGCCACCGCCACCGTCTGAGGTGGGCGAGGATGGACGAGCCGCTGAACCATGGTCTCGGCGAAAACGCGGTCGGCATCGGTGCGCGACTCAAACCAGGTGAGCGCCAGGCTTGTCGGCATCGCCACACC
Organism: Pseudomonadota bacterium; assembly: GCA_039816825.1. GTDB lineage: Bacteria > Pseudomonadota > Alphaproteobacteria > Rhizobiales > Rhizobiaceae > JBCBXA01. The sequence continues at coordinate 6,418 of JBCBXA010000097.1, forward strand.
AAGTCCGACAGCCGTCGTGAGCAACGCCACCCAGATGCCACCGGCCAGGACCGAAGGATCCACGCTTGAGCCCGCGCTTTGCAGGGCCTGAAACGCGTCGATCATGCCGAGCACGGTTCCAAACAGGCCCAGGAGTGGCGCGATTTGCGCGATTGAGTCGAGCAAGCGATGCCCGCGTTCGGCCGCAGCGATGCGCTCGGAGGCCTCGGCCTCGATCCGCTGGACTGCCTGCGGGTCAGGCGCATCCAAGGCCAATGGGATGAGATCGGCCAAATGGCTCCGCGACGAAGCGGCCGCCTGCCGTGCCGCGACTTCATCTCCGGCATCCCAAGCGGCGAGGGCGCGCTCCAATGAGGCATGCCGTCCGAGACCCAAGCGCAGGCCGCTGCCCAGCTTCCACAAGATCACGGCAAGGGCCAGAATCGACATCGCCAAAAGCAGGCCCACGACAGGCCCGCCCAAACTGACGAGGTCACGCAGGATGGCGATTGCCTCGCCGAAATTCATCCGATGACCTCGAGATTTTCTAGCCTACTGGATAGTGACAACGCGTCTAGGCATGCGCCAGGGTCCAGGTCGACCCCGGTGCAGGTATTGACGCCGTTGATCAGGATGCGGCCAAGACCATCGCAAGTGATCCCTTGCACTTCGAATTGACGGACCCGCGGACGACCAAGGGGCAGATCCTGAAGATCGAACAGCGTGAGCCGCTCTACCGCGCCTTCCTGAGTAAAAAGGACGGTTTCGAAGACGACCGATGAAAGATCGCTCGGCAGAGTGTTTTCCGCAACGAATGTGAGCCGGCAACTGTTTTGGACGGTTTCCGCTGAATTCAGCTCGAGCGAAAGTCGTGCCGCGCCATCCTCTTGCGCGGCCGCCCCCGAAACGAGGGCGGCCGACAGCAAGGCGCGCGTGATCACACGCAGCATCATGCGCTTACCAATCGATCACGCGGGCCACGGTCAGGCGGAACGTCCGACCCCGTCCGAGATCACCGTCGAGGCTGTTTTCATAGGCCTCGTCGAAGAGGTTATCGATGCCGAACTGGATCTCGAGCCCTTCCAACGCCCCGCTTGTCGGGCGGTAATCCACGAAGATGTCGTGGGTGTCATAGGACGGGAAGACCTGTTGACCGAAGACCGCGCCTTCATAGTCGATCTCGTTGTAGAAGTTCGCGCGCCAACCGTATTCGAGATCCAGCTCGGGCGCGCGACCACCCAGCGTCAGGGCAAGGCTGTCCTGGGGCGTGTTGCTCCAGACCTCGTTGTCGCTGAGATTGCGCCCGGTGATCGCCGAATAGGCCAATCGGCCGAACACACGCTCGGCTTCATAGGCGGCTTCGATCTCAACCCCGAAAATCTCGGCCTCGCCGATATTGCGATAGTTCGGCGTACCATCGGTGCTGTCGCGTTCGATGAGGTCTTCGATATCACTATAGAAGGCCGTCACGCGGGCGTCGAAGGCGTCACCGGCTTCCATCAGATCACCGCCCGAATAGGTAAAGCCAAGCTCAATGCTTCGCGCTGTCTCCGGGTCAAGATCGATGGCCGCCGGTTCCCCCAAGGGAGCCGTTCCGGTCGGTGCGTCGTATGAGAAAAGCTCGTCGAGCGACGGCGCCCGCTCGGTTTGGGAGATCGAGCCGAAGATCCCGACGGAGCCGTTCACATCGTATGTGAACGCCAGCTTAGGCGAGATACCCAAAGTCTCGGCATTTCCTTCAGCGAAAGTATTCGCCGGATCGGGATCGTTGTTTTGGTATTCCAGGCGCAGGCCCGGGACCAAGACAAAGCCGTTGCCAAAGTCGAACTCACCTTGAGCAAAGACCGCTACGCGCTCCGAAACCCCTTCGGGGTGGAACTCGATTTGGTTGACCGTAGCGCTATCGGCGACCCGGTTCTGACGGGCGATTGTCGCGCCGTAGATCAGCGTCAGATCGGTGTTGCCGACGGCGAAAGTGTCGGTGACGCGCGCATCGAGCGAGACCGTCTGATAGCCATAATCGGTGTCTTCGAACAAAACTGAGCCGCCGAATGCGCCTTGGTTGGACGCATCGTCCTGGATCACATCCGTGTCCGACAAGGCGAGGGTCACTTCCAAATCACCGTAAGCTTCCGCGCTTTCGTAACCGAAGGTCAGGGTTTGGTCCGTGGTGCGCCGGTCGATCGTGCCGAAAGACGCGCTCGTGTTGGTCTGCTCGTAATCCGTGTCGTTGAGGTCGCTGTTCCAGATCTCATAGGACATGGTGAAGCGGCGGTTGCCATCGAGATGGCGCACAACACTGGCGAGCAGGGATTGCGCGTCGAACTCGGAGCCAGAGATCGCCGTGCCGTTTCCATCCTCGTAATCGTCGGCCGCACGGTAGGTGCCGCTGAAGAGCAGCTCGGTCGCGTCATTGGGCATGGTTGCGTAGCGCAGGCCCAAATAGCCGCCTTCGCCGTTGCTCTCGGCGCCCACCACAAAGCGCAGTTGGCTCTGTTGTCCGTCAGTCAGGTAGTTGGCCGCGGTGCAGGTTTCAAAGCGTACAACGCCGCCCAGCGCGCCGCCACCATAGAGCGTGGCCGACGCCGGTCCGCGCAGAACTTCGACATTACAGAAGTTTGACGGATCGGCGAAGAAGGCGCCCATTCGGTATTGCTCATAGTATTTGGTCGCGCCGTCTTGCTGGACGATCACGCGGCCTTCGTCCCCTGCGGGCACTTCGCCGAAACCGCGGATGTTGAAGGTTTGTCCAACGACCCGCTGCGTGCCGACGGACTGAATGCCGGGAACGCTGTCGAAAAACTCGCCGACCGTCGTGGCCTGCTGCTGCTCGATCTCAGTTTGATCGATCACAGTCGTGGCCTGAGGCGTATCGAGGGCCACCTGCTCGGTGCCCCAGCCCAGGACGATCCGGCCCAGTGGCGTGATATTTTGCGCATGAACTGGCACAGCCAGAGACACCGCTGTCAAAGCGGTGCTGGCAGCCAGACACACGCGCGTAAGAGTCAAAGGCATGAAACCCCCTCGCGCTTGTTCTGATGTGTATGATTTGTGGCTGGCGCGAGTGAGGCTGGCCGTGCGCGACCACACCACCCCCCAAAGGTGTGCGCGATCCGCCAGTTGCCAGGGGTAAATTACCCAACTAAAAGGATCAAGAATTGGCGTGTTGGGACTGTCTGTCGCGCCAAACTGTGCCAGCATTGCAACAGTGCTAGCGAGACATTCAAGACTGGATTGGGCGCGATGAAACCGACGGAGTTGGCAGGGATGGCTATTGTGGGTGAAGAACTAGGATTGCGGGCCGCTGGTGCGGTGGCGGCCCAGATGGTGGCCCAGATCCGGCGGCTCGCCGTTGCGGCGATGGTGTTCGGGTTTGGGCTCGGGTTCGGCATGGGACCTGTTGCCGCCCAAGACTCGGGCCAGCGGGTCTTGTCGATCGGCGGGTCGGTGACCGAGATCATCCATGCTCTTGGCGCCTCTGACCGTTTGGTGGCGCGCGACACCACCTCCAGTTATCCGCCCGAGATCACCGATTTGCCCGATGTCGGCTATATGCGCGCGCTCAGCCCGGAGGGTGTGCTGTCGGTCAACCCTGACTTGATCCTCGCCGAGGAGGGCAGCGGCCCGCAGGAAACCATCGAGGTGCTGCGTGAGGCGGATGTAGA
>JBCBXA010000098.1:0-10032 GCA_039816825.1 Pseudomonadota bacterium
CGATCCGCTGCCTGAGGTCCTGCGCGGCAATGCCGAGCGCACCGAAGCCCTGATCGACGCCAGCCGCCACCAGTGGACTTACCGCGCGGGCGTGATCAGCTTTGCCAACAGCGATGACCCAACTGAGGACCAGCAGGCCGAGGTCATGGACGGGTTCGAGCGGCTGGCCTTCGCGGGGCTGGACCCTGAGCAATATGAGGTGCTCTGGGTCCGCCATCGCCACGAAGGCCGGGTCGAGCTGCATTTTTGCACGCCGCGCCTGGAACTGACCACGGGCAAAAGCCTCAACATCGCGCCGCCGGGCTACCAGGACGCCTATGACAGCCTGCGGGACGTAATGAACCAGCGCCATGGCTGGGCCGATCCGATGGACGTGGAGCGGGCGCAGGAGGTCCGCGGCACCATCGAGGCCCCGACCCGCGCGCAGGGCCGCGACGAACTGCACGCCTGGATACAGGACCAAATCGCCCTCGGAATGATCACCGATCGCGCGACCATGATCGACGCCCTCACCGACGTAGGCTTCGACCTGCCGCGCACGGGTCAGGCCTATATCACCGCCCGTGATCCCGAGACTGGCGAGCGCTGGCGGCTGAAAGGAGAGATTTTCCATGAAGACTGGCAAGCCAACCCGGCTGAGCGAGAAGTTGAACGCGGAACTCGACGAGATCAGGCAAGAACACGTCGCCTCGATCTCATCCCAGCTGAAAAGCTTCAGGATCGATTTGAAGAACATTGTGCGCGCCGCGCAGCATACCATCGCAAGCGATACGCGCCGCTTTCAGACCGAGACAGCGAACATGTTCGAGACGCGGCTGAGGTCGATCCGCCTCTGGCTGACGATCTCGCCCTGGCTGATCGCGGCGATGGTGCTGACGGGGATCGCCTCGATGATGGCCGCGAGCTTTTTCTGGACGGTGCATCTGACACGCTCGGAACTGACGGAGCTGGGCCTGACACGGATCGAACGGCCGGAGGGGACCTGGCTGATCCTGGACCCGTCGAAGACGCGGCTCAGGACCTGCACGATGGGCGGGAGGCACGTGACCTGCATTCGGATCGAGGAGGACTAGATGACCCAACTGACAGCCTTGGAACGCGACTTGCTCGCCTGCGTCGAGCGGTTGGTGACGGCCTCAGAGGCCTCCGCGAAGGACTTGACCGCCTTGGAGACACGCTCGACCGGCAGGATCGAGAGAGAGCTGGCTGGCTTGAAAGACTGCGTGACCTTGCTCATTCGTTCACAAGCCGCATCCATGAAGGCCTTGAGCGAATTGCTGAACGACGAGGCGAATTACAAGACGCTGAACGAGAGCTTGCAGCAGTGCTTGACCTTAGCGAAGGCCGCCGCCGAGAGATTGAGGGACAGCTAGACAGCCAAGAGGCACATGCGGAGCGGGGGTTGCGGCATTGAAATGTACGAGTGCCATTTTTTTGAGTCATACTGAAGACTTCGCGCCCTAAGAACCGATCAACGATGCAAGCAATAGAGTTTTTTCCTAGGCTTGTTTGATGGGTGTTGAATTCTTCGGTCATTGGCAGCATGTTTTGGGTGTTATCGTTTAGGTATTCTGAATGGCCAAAGAACCCGACCCAATCAAGAAAGTCAGGCTGAAACCAATGACGAAGAGTCAATTGGTTGCCGCGCTTGCAGAAGAGTCGGGCATTGGCGAAAGCGGAGCTTCGTCCGCTCTTGACGCTCTAGTTGAAATTATTACTCGCGAGGTATCCGGCGGGGGTGCCGTAACTCTTCCCGGTGTTGGAAAAATATATTGTCGTGAACGTCCGGCCAGAATGGTTCGTAACCCGGCAACTGGCGAACAATTCAAAAAAGAGGCTGACAAAGTCGTGAAAATGACGATTGCCAAGGCGCTCAAGGACTCTGTTAACAGATGAAAGCCTAGCAGGTTTGACGTAGTGCGTCGAATAGTTGTGGGATGACTGCAACTGCTACTCCGATCACTGCGGTGACAAGTGCAAAGTGAAACAACCTAGCGTTCTGACTAAGCTTAGTATCATTCTGGACTGAGTGCTTGTCTGCAAATCCACCTAGCTGTTCGATGACCTTCTCGAATTCAACATTGTCTTTTATGTCTTCTTCTAGGTCTGAGAATTTGGCACCAGGCATGTGAAAGTCTATTGGACGCGCTGAGAAGCCTGCCAAAAACGCTGCAACCCCTAACAAAAAGGCACCAGTCAGCAAGAGAATTGGACTGGTTGCGTCTTTAGCAAGACCACCCAAAACTGCTGCCGCCGCTAAACAAATCCCTGCAAAAGCCATTGCTCTAGCATCAGCGGCGAGCGCCGCAGTCATTTGTACTTCGAGCCTTTTCTCGCTTAGGCGGTATGCTTCTTGGTACAAACGATTTAGATTGTCCATGATCTAGTCCCGTGAGGTGTAACGTGAATCCTAGGATAGCAAAAGAACCGCAACCAGTAAAAAAGGGCGAAGACGATCCCAAGCCTAGGGCGTGCAGCTCCTAATTAGGTATTTTCTTCAGGAAAATAAGTCCCTTCTCACCGCTGAAGGATTGTCCTCTGAAGTTTTCGAGCATGCAATGCAATGGCCTAGTGGTGGCTAGTTCTAGAGGATGGCTTCCAGCACAATGTCACTCGATTAGTTGAACTTTAGCTCTGCACTCCGACAAGTTTATGCGGCAAATAAGGGCTCTACGTCCGACACATCGATCTCCTTTGCTGCCAAGGCCATGTCGTAGTTCGTCTGCAAGTTAACCCAGTAAACCGGGGTTGTGTTGAACGCACGAGCGAGGCGCAGCGCCGTGTCAGGTGTGATCCCAGTCGTGCCCTTTATCAAACGCTCGATCCGCGTCCGAGGCACACCCAAACGCCGTGCAAACGCAATGGCCCCCATCTCCAGGGGATCTAGGTAAAGCTCTTTCAGGACTTCACCGGGGTGCATCGGGTCTTCAAGCAAGCTCATCAGCGTATCCTCTCAATGGTAGTCCACAATCTCGACATCGGCGGGTCCGTTCGGCGTCCAGACAAAGCAGATGCGCCATTGCCCGTTGATCCGCACGGAGTGTTGCCCGGCCCGATCCCGTTTCAGTTCTTCGAGGTGGTTGCCGGGCGGGAACCGCAAATCCTCGACAACAACGGCAGCATCCAGAGCCGAAAGCATAGCCCGCGTGCGCTTCACCAAGTCACTCGGGAAGCCTTTGCCGTACTTACCTTTGACAGCGTTGGCGGCGAGTTTGCCCTTTGTGCTTTGGATCATCAAAAACACGTATCATGAGGAGATGCATGTGTCAAGGCGTGATACACATATGGCGTAAAGGCGACCTTCGCCGTTACCTTTGTACTCAATAGGATCAATCGCGAGAGCGGACTTTCAAGCAACTCTCTTTTGACCAGTGGGTCAGTCACAGGATCCAGTTCTGTATGGCCCCTATTACATTTCAAGAGAGATCAAGAAGTTCGTGGGAACAAGCTGCAGGCGTGTGTCAGCCTCGGCGACCAGTATGCAATATTTACCAATTTGACGATCCCGCGTGCGTCGAAGGCCGATTGCTCAATTTGAGTTTCAGAACAACTCTGGTTGATCGTCGTTAGATGCAGGAACTTTCGTATCCAGCTTGGTAATCTGAACCCGTCCCTCTCTCAACGAAACTCGAAAACGTGCTGTGTCGTCCTCGAAAGAGAAGATGATCCCGGGGCCGTTGGCAGTTGAGACCAGATTGCTGGCCGGGATTTCTGCCACATCCTCAGTCGTTTCAACCGCGCCCAGATCACCCAAGTGCACCTGTTCAAGTCGTTCTATTGGACTATCCCGGTGGGGGAGCGTGGTTTCGACCAACACCCGTCCATCTTTGAAGCCGCCTCGCTTGGTAGATTTCTCTTTCGCCAATTTTTCGATTTGACTCCAGCTGAGTCCACTAGCCAGTGCAATGCCCTTAACGACCTCGAGAAGGTCAGCTATCTCTGCCGCCTTGTCGTCGCGACTGGGTGCGCGCAAGAATTCCTCAATCTCTTCCAGTAGCTTCCCTGCAAGTCCAGTTGCTAGGTCTGCTTGCGCCAACCTCGCTTCCTTAACAGTTTCGCCGCCTGCGACGATGTTGGCAGGGATTTTATCACGAACAAGTTTTCCGAACACTTGGCGGTTTCTTTTGCGATAGTACTTCGGAGCATTGGAGAGTACGACGGGTATTCCTTCTTGATCCAGCTTGTAGAAAGCGTGGCAAAGAATTGAGCCCTCAACCTGCACTGGCAAAGAGCGTTCCTTAGCAACCTTGACTATGGCGTCCAGAAACTTGTCGTCTCTTATTAGATCAGCGTTAGGTGATAATTTGAGAGTGACTTTCTCTTGCGGCAAATTTTCTAAGTCTGAGGGAGTTGAAATTGTGAAGGGTCGGTAGTTTAGTTCCTGTCTGGGAGCTGGGTCGAACCTCTCTCTAGAGCGAAACCAAGGTACGTTTCGCCCCACCTTGTAAGCCAAGGGAATTTCGCAGAACCACATGATCTGAGCGTCTTCCCCCAATTTATCTGCAATTTCTGCGGTTCTCCTCGCAACTTCCAACTTGTCGGATTTGGACAGGACGCTCTGCCGACCGCAGTGGCTTTTAACGTCACGATAATCCCAAGAACCGTCAGATAACTCAGTTAGAAACTTTGGTTTATAGGTGGAATTAGTTTGGACAACCTTATTTTGTTTTACATTGACCTCATATGTATCAACCGGCAGCACTTGCAGCCCATCCGGGAGGCCCCATAGCGCGTCAACGATGACAACAGGATTACCAGGCTTAGCATATGCCCAAGCTGCGGACTTGGCGGGCAAAAACGCATGAAACAAGAAGATGTAGTTTCGCTTCGAGATGCTTCGCTTCTCGAAGTCTGAAATTATCTTACCGCACCACTCCAACGCTTTTTCTACTGATGTCGTATCGGTCCGAGGGAGGTTGAACCGGTCTATACCTTTTTGAACACACTCTGTCCGAACCACGAGCCGATCTCCGGTCAACGCAACCATGTCGGCCACAAGTTCCTCAAACTTCTTTTTGTCGCTTTGTGCGCTGATTATCCTTTGCGGGGTCAGCGGATAAATCCGTGGTGGGGGATTTCCGTTCTCGAAATCAAAGTCGGATAAATTCTGTAGCTTTGGCCATTTGGTTACTTCACCAATCGTGTAGGGCTTCAACGTGGTAGCAGCTTCTAGGTCCAAGGTGGGGGGTTGAGTAGGCCTAAGGTCGCGCTTTGGATCAAGTCCTTGATCAATTTCAGGCCACTCGAAGTCAATTTGCGCAATGAACAGAGAGCTTTCGTATACAAACCATTCTATGTGGCAGCGCTCTGGAAATTCGTCCGCGAGGTAGTGTGCAACAGAACGCAACGGTTGATGTGGGATTTGGTTGCCGCAACGAAGTTCAGAATTGGGGTCAGGAGGTGTGGCTAGCTTCGAATTGATACCCTTCGCTGGCACCCAGTGCGGTCGCTCGAGTTCGTACGACCATTGGTTGACTGTTGGGCTGACGCGATACTCGTTTGAAAGATGCCCTGCATACTTCACGGACAAAAACTCTTGTACGACTACTCCTAGGAGAGCATCTCTGTCGACTCTAGATGCTTGCTGAAATAGGGCCGCTAGCTGATCGAGTACGTCTTGAAAGCCCCACATTTTTGACAGCTCAATTGAAGCGAACTTTCCGCGATCCTGAAGCGTTTCAGTGACGCCGCTTGATCTAAGAATGACTTGATCAAAAGACTGCTTCTCTAGCCAAGCCTTGAGTTTCTTCACTTCTGGATTTGTCGAGAGCTTTCGACCTTGCATCCAGTGTTTATGGACGTCGCAAGATAAGCCAAAGAAGTCTAAGCGCCATGCACTTGGGATGAACGTCAGGCCAGCCGCCTTTACGCCATATCGTTCACTGGTCTTCTTGTGCGTAACGAAGTCATAATTTTTGGGGAGTTTCGCATTCGTCAGCATGATTACTCATCGTTCAACGTGCCAAATACTCGCTGCGCCAAGTTTTGCATCGAAGCCAAAATGTTGTCCGAGAAGTATCCAAAAATGAAACCAAAGCCTAGCAAGGCGAATACATTCTCAAAACTTTCGTCCTTAAGAAATGGGATGATGCCAGACGCAAAAAGGAAACCAGTAAAAGTTGAGACTGCTGCCGAATTGAAGGGCACAATTACCCGCCACAGACATCGATCTCTATTCCATTTTCCTTTAGCGACGGAATGGTACAGCCACTTGAGGTCAAATACTGCTCCTCCGATGAATCCAGCTAGCGCCAACGCAATCCACTTGGCATTATCTGCGGTTACATAGACGCCAAGCAATCGAGAGTAAACGAAACCCTCTTTGCCAAGGTCGTTCGGAGGTTCGATTATCGACTCTAAGAGAAAATACCCTGGCACCGAAAGGTACACAGCAAGCAGCAGGAATTCAGGAACAATCTGAAACCATGCTTGGGGTCCATAGCGAGATTTGAAATCACCCAGTTCTCGCCCGTCGTCTAGGTCTGTGTGATCCTCAATCTCTTCAGCCATGAACTTCCATGGCTGTAATAGTGTGCTGGATATTTTCAGCAAACTCGAACTCTTTGTAGTTCCACATTTTGGACAAACCCGCATTCTCAGCAATCAATTTTCTGAACCACTGAGACTCTGGTTCTGCGACTTCACCGAAAATGGAACCATTCGAAGACGATGCATACCAGTACTCGCGCTGACCGGCAAAATCGTATGGTAGCAATCGGCTATCCGACATTTCCCAATTTATGTCTTTGGCAATCCGAGCTTTTTCAATCAAGTCGAAGTCAAGAGGAACAACATGAAGATGAGCTTGGTCCACACCGCAAGAAATGAGTGAGCCGCTGTAGCCGCCATGTTCAAACATGAAACACTCGCCATAGACCTGCTCGATGAACGCACGTGACTTGGCGACGAGGCTTTCAAACTCGCCACGCTTGCCAATGCCAATGTCGGCGATACGGGTAGTGGGCCACTTGGGCACAACAAGAAGCCAACCGGGCACTATCGAACCCAAAGAAGGTAGAACGACAAAGTTCTCGGATTCCATTATCGGTGAATCATAAGGTTTGCGACGGCAAGCAACGTCACCGGCAAAAAGCCAGTGAAACTTGCTGTTCTCACTCTGATGAAGAGGTTGCTTAGGAGTCGCTTCGCTTGTCATGGGTTTGTGCCGTTTCCTCAATCAGACACTAGATATGGTACAGAATTCGCGCACCGATACGTCGTCTGTTTTCCAGTCACATAACATCGGGGGATCCGAATTTCAATAGAATCTGATGATCGAGCGCACGTCGGACTCTGGTCCAGACTATCCTCCTCTGCCTTGTAAGTTTATGAATTTAAAAGAATTCATAAAGATGTCGGAAAACAGCTCTAACAATCGTTTTGAACGCCGTTCGCGGTGATGGCCCTCAGTCGTGCATGCGTATCAAAGGTCATTAGGATGGAATTCACGCTTGAAATCCTCGCTGGTCTCACCTCTACCATGCAACTGGGCCTCGGCACCATGTCGACGTTTGACCCCACGCCGCATGGTGGACAACTTCGTTTTTGAGCGGCGGGCCTCAGCACGATCCGATCGTTAGTTGGCGGTCTCCTCATCGCCAGCGTTGCCATGTTGGCTTTCGGACACGTCACTGGTCAAAAGCTTGTCTTCTTCGCATTCGCTTGCTGCTCGTTGTTTTTGATTCCGGGTGGATTGTTGTCATCGTGACCGGTGTGTCCGACAAAGCCGTCCTGCTTCAGCTCGTCGTCGAACTTTCTATTATCGTTGTACTTTTTTGCGGCCTACATAACTGCCTGTATAACGACAATGTTAAGTGAGGCGAGACGGCAGCCCTGAACGGGCCGCCATATTCGAATGTCCGGAAGGGGGACTGCAAATGTAGCATCTTGTCCGGTGGGCGAACGGCAGGCTTTAGCCGTTTGGAACTGCCTCTGTTCTAGCGGATGCAATTAGATGTCATCGACATCGCTGGAGTTCTGCGCAATCGATCTGCCGGCCAGTACTTCGTAGGCAGCTGCCTGCCGGTCACGCAAAGAACCGGGCTTAGGAGAGCCTTTCCGGATCCTCCTAGCCAACCAAAGAAGAACCCTGGCTTCGATCCCAGTCGCTTCTGAGGTGTTTGGAGCCGGATACTGCTCTTCAAGCGCAGCTACGATCTCTTGTGACAGGCTGCGCCTGTTCAAAGAGGCCATCTCTTCGACCCGAATTTTGAGGTCGGCGGGTATCATCAGTTTGAACTGAATCGGCGTTTTTTCACTCATACGACCACAGTGGACATAATTTGTCCTTGGATAAACGGACATTTTATGTCCTGATGGTTGTGTAAACTGGAGGGACGTTATGAAAGCCAAACAGTTCAAACTCATCATTCCCGCGGATGTGAAGGCGTGGCTGGAAGCTGAGGCCAAAAAGAACCTTCGTTCGCAGAGTGCACAGATTGTCAGTTGCCTTCGTGCTGAAATGTCCAAGGGCGAACAGGCCCAGAACTCGCAAGGGGGCGCATAATATGGCGGACAACGAGAAATCCGACTGTTCGAGAATCCTTGTGCAGGGCAAGACGCCCGCCCAATGGGTCCAAGTCATGTCCAGCATGGGGATCGATATTTCCGAGCGCACCCTGCGTGAGAGGGCGAATGACTCCGGCGCATTCTACCGCCTTGGGCGGACCATGCTGATTACGCCAGCGCAGATCGACAAGATTTTTGAAGGAGGCCAGGCATGCCGCTCCAAATCTACAAGAGGGGTCGGTTCTACTGGGCTAAGGGCTGGGTCGAGTACAACGGAAGGCCAATCGCAGGCCCATACCGGCGAAGCACTAAGGCATCTACAGAAACGGGCGCACGGGACTGGATAAACCGCGAGACCGAGCTCCAGATACGTCGCCATGTGGTTGGCGATGAACCGAGTAAGACGTTCTCTGATGCAATCATGCTCTACAATGCCTCACCGAAGACCGCGAAGCAGTTGATCCCAATTGTCGAGGAAATTGGTGACATGCCTTTGGGCGCGATCTCTGGCGCACTTCTCAAAGGACTAGGACCGAAGCTGAAGCCGAAGGCATCGACTGACACATGGTGGCGCGAGATCGTGACGCCTGCGAGTGCGGTCATCAATAACGCGCACGAGCTGGAAGGGACGCCGCTCATTCGAGTGAAGCCCTATGACAAATTCGACCGCATTGCCCAGGACAAGCGTCGCGGGAAAACCAGCCGTGTCGAGCGCAAGCCAGCCGACAAAGAATGGATCGAGGCATTCTGTCGGGCCGCTGATCCGTACAACGCCGCCTTGGTCCGCTTCATGTTCGAAACGGCGGCGCGGATCGATCAGGCTGTCTCGATAGAGCCTGACGATCTGCGTCCCACCGAAAACAAGGTCAGGGTGAAAGCACAGAAGGGTCACCCGGAAAGCTGGATTACGGTTTCGCCTCAGATGATGGACGAGTTGCTGGCATTGCCGCCGAAGCGTCCCAAGAACCGGAAGACCGGCAAATTCATGAAGCCGCGTGTGTTCGGCTATGGCAGCTCCACAGGTTACAACACGCGCTGGAAGACGATCTGCAAGAGTGCAGGCATCCCGTACCTCTCAGCGCACCCAGCAGGACGGCACGGGTTCTTCACTGAATTGGTTGTCAGACAGGGCGTTGATCCGGTCACCGCAGCCAAGGCTGGACGCTGATCCGACCCCAATTTGCCGATGCGCATCTATGCCCATGCAGAGACGGATGAGGCCGATGTCAGAGCCCGTTTTCGTACAAACCATGTACAGGCGGACGCTGTACAAACACCCAAGAGCAAGAAATCACAGAAGGAATAGCGCTATGAACGGTTCCCTCCTAAGGGGCAGGTTGCAGGTTCGAATCCTGCCGGGGTCGCCATTCGAGAGGTTTCGGGCTGTCTGGAGACTGCCGTGTATTTGCCGACCCCTCAAAAACGGCATGCCAAAAGGGCAGGGCCTTTGTTGGATGTTCCAGAACACCGCCCTGAACAAGATCGAGCGATCCTTACTTTTGGCAAGGCAGGTGGCGGAGGCCG
>JBCBXA010000099.1:0-9987 GCA_039816825.1 Pseudomonadota bacterium
CGTTTGCGTGGTGGTCGGCATCTCCGACATCTCACCCCAGGCGTAAGCGAAATAGCGCAAGGGTCGTCGGGCCGTGATGGATGAGTCCAGCTGACGCAAGCTGCCCGCTGCCGCGTTTCGAGGGTTTGCGAATGGCTGGCCGCCGGCAGCAATCTGGCGCTCGTTCAGCGCCGCAAAATCATCATGCGCCATGTAAACTTCGCCTCGGATTTCCACCACCTGGGGAAAGGATGCGCCATCCAGAATCTGAGGAATGTCCGGGATCGTCTTGGCGTTCTCGGTGACGTTCTCTCCCACGGCACCATCGCCTCGGGTAGCAGCTGATACCAGTCGACCGTTCTCGTAGCGAAGGGAAAGCGAAGCCCCATCGATCTTCGGCTCAGCGGTGAAGGCAAGCGCCTCACCATCACCCAGACCCAGGAACTTACGGACGGAGCGCACAAACTCACCGACTTCGTCGTCATCCATCGCGTTTTTGAGCGAAAGCATGGGCTGGGCGTGGCGAAGCTGCTCAAACTTGTCGAGCGGCGCATAGCCGACCCGCAGAGAAGGAGAATCGTCGCGAAAGAGAGAGGGAAAGCGCTGCTCAATCGCCAGGTTTCGTCGCTTGAGTGCATCATAGGCCGCATCGGAAATCACCGGCGCATCCTGACCGTGATACCGGGCATCATGGTCTGCCAGTTCCTTGGTCAGCGCTTCCAGTTCGGCAGCAGCCGACGCTTCATCAAGAGCATCTACCGAGGTCGCACGGCGCGAGTCGGGTTGGGTCGGTGTGTCACTCATGATTTTGGTTTTATGGCCGCTAGCCCGCTGTGCAAGCGCAATTCCCTGAACGCACGTTCAACACCACACGACATCAGGACGCCAGAAGCCGGTCCGCAGCCGCGCGCGCCTCCGGCGTAATCGAAGCTCCCGACAGCATGCGAGCGATCTCTTCGCGGCGTTCATCGCTGTCCATAACCCGAACCCGCGTTCCACCAAATTCCCCGGCAGCACTTCCCGACTTTGAGATCAGGAGATGCTCGTTCGCACGGGCTGCGACCTGTGGCGCATGCGTGACGGACAGGACCTGCACCTTGTCGGCCAATCTACCGAGGCGCGCACCAATGGCATCGGCCACCGCACCGCCTACACCGGTGTCGATTTCATCAAACACCAGTGTCGGGGCGGAACCACGATCTGCCAGCGCCACCTTCAATGCCAGAAGAAACCGGGACAATTCCCCGCCTGATGCAACTTTCATCATCGGGCCGGGATTGGTGCCCGGATTGGTCTGCACCCAGAACTCCGCGCTATCTGTGCCCTCAGCGCTGCGGCTTTCCGGCTCAATCTCGGTCCTGACGAGGAAACGAGCCTCTCCAAGTTTGAGGTCCGGCAATTCAGCCATCACAGCATCGGCCAATGCGGCGGCGGCATGACCGCGCTGCTCTGCCAAAGACGCCGCCAATGCATCGTATCGGCTTCGAGCTTCGGCTGCTCCGAGCTCAAAAGCTTCCAGCCGCTCAGTCCCGGCATTCAACTGACTCAAATCATCCGCCATCCGAACGGTAAGATCAGGCAGGTTTTCGACCGCCACCGAGTACTTGCGAGCCGCCGCCCTGAGTGCAAACAGGCGCTCTTCCGCACTCTCAAGCTCCTGTGGGCTGAACTCGGTTTCGCGCAGCGCGCCGTCCAGATGGGTAGAGGCATCGTCGAGATGGCGAAGCGCAGCATCCAAAGCCTCTATGACAGCTGGCAGAAAGTCCGGCATCGTCTCAGCTTTGCGCTCCAGCCGTCGGATCACATGGGCGATGATGGGCGTGGGCCCAGCAGATCCAGTCAATTCTTCGTTGGCAGCCTGCAATTCCGAAGCGATCTTCTCCGCCGCCATCATCGTGCTTCTGCGACTCGCCAGAGCCTCCTCTTCCCCGAGTTCGGGGGCGAGTTGGCTGAGTTCTTCGACAGAAGCGGTCAGATAGTCCCGCTCTTCCTCCGCTTTCGCGATTTCAGCCTGAAGCGCCTTTAGCTTTCGTTCCTCGGCGCGCATCTTGGCGAACGCATCAGCTACATCGGCGGCCTTGCCTTCAAGCCCTCCGAAGACCGTGAGCAAAGCGCGGTGGGCCTCCGGGTCGACCAAGGCGCGATCATCATGCTGGCCATGGATTTCCACCAATTGGGTGCCCAATGCCCGCAACGAGGCTACGCTCACCGGCAGGTCGTTGACGGTTGCCTTGGTTCGTCCATCTGCATTCTGGGTGCGGCGCAGCAGCAACTCGCCCTCATGCTCAATGCCCTGATCAGCGAGCAGTGATTTGAGCCCCTCAGGCTCCGGTTTCGGCACCTCAAAGACCGCCCTCACCTCACCTTTCTCGCAGCCCTTTCGGACCAGACCACCATCACCCCGCGCACCCAAGGCAAGGGCCAGCGCATCCAGAAGAATAGACTTACCCGCCCCGGTCTCACCCGTTAGCACTGACAGCCCGTTGGCCAGATCGAGATCGAGGCTCTGGATCAGAACAATGTCGCGTATGGAAAGGCTCTGCAGCATGTCCGCAATTTGGCGCGCCGATGACCCGGTGTGAAGAGCAGCCTGAAGCTGACAACAGGCTTTACGATGGCTTGGCGCTCAACCGGCCGCTCAGGCCGCGTTGCGACGCTGGAAAATCCGACTCAACGCCGAACTGCGGTTCTCGCGCGGCTCAAGCCCGCCAGTCTGCAATAGCTTAAAGCTGTCCTGATACCATTGGCTGTCGGGAAAATTGTGTCCGAGGATGGCTGCAGCCGTTTGGGCTTCATCATTGAGGCCCATGGTGAGGTATGATTCCGTAAGGCGAGCCAGAGCCTCTTCAACGTGACGCGTGTCGTTGAGCTCACGAACGACATTGTTGAAACGGTTGATCGCGGCCAGATGCTCGCGGCGCTCCTGATAGTAGCGCCCGACATACATTTCCTGACCGGCCAGCTGGTCTTTGGCAAACACCACCTTGGTTTTTGCATCTGCTACAAACTCGCTGTCCGGATACCGGTCGGTCAGTTCGTTCATGGTCTGAATGGTTTTCCGAGACTGCTCCTGATCGCGGGTGACGTCCGGGATCTGCCGCCAATGGGAAAGGCCCACCAAATAAAGGGCATAGGGCGCATCATCGGAAGCCGGATACTGCTGAACGTAGCGCTCCCCGGCGGAGATGGCGTCCTCATACTTGCCGGAGCGATAGGCGGTGAAGATTTTGAGCACGCTCGCGCGGCGGCCAAACTCGGAATAGGGGTGCTGGCGCTCGAGCTCTTCAAACTTGTCGATCGCCGCACTTGAACGATTCACGCTCAAATTGGCGAGAGCCTCATTGTACAACCGGTCGGCAGGCTCAGTGTCGTCGATGAACTCATTGGTCGTATCGCCACGATTGCCGCAAGCGGCCAGTAGAGCTGCGCACACCAGGAGAACTGATGCCTTGCTCGCAAACTTTCGGCCAGCCCGATCTGTCACAAACCGCATTTCCACAATCCTCAACCACTTAAGGCTCGACACATACGCTGCCAGCCAATGCTGATTTCCCTTAGCGCAGATTTTCACAGAGCCCAAGCAGCGTTGCAGGAACATTAAGCCCGTTTTGCGGCAGTCTTAACGCCGACCAGAGTGACAATGAATGTCACTCAGACGGGTTCGGCAACGCGCACTTCTTTGGCGACAGTGTTTGCCACACGAACAGGCGCTTCACCAAATGTCACCAACTCATAGTTCGCTTCATCTGCCAGCAATGCCGCCAGCGCATCCGCATTGAGCTTGTGTCCACCACGATGGCTGCGATACTGGCCCAGAATAGGCGCTCCGGCCAGGGACAGATCTCCAATAGCGTCCAGCAGCTTGTGTCGAGCGAACTCATCAGGACGACGCAGCCCCTCGGGGTTCACGACACCGCTCTGATCGCAAATGACAACCGCGTTCTCCAACGAAGACCCCAGCGCAAAGCCTGCCGCCCAAAGGCGCTCGACATCGCGCATAAAGCCGAACGTCCGGGCAAATGAGAGTTCATCGCGGAAAACGTCTGGAGTGAGATCAACAGCCACGCGCTGGCGACCAATGGTGCGATCATCAAACTCGATTTCCACATCATATGACCGCTTGTCACCCGGCGTGAACTCCGCCCAGGCGGCGCCGTTGCTGACGCGCACAGGGCGCAAAACGCGAATATAGCTGCGGGGCGCAGCCAGTTCCTTGACGCCTGCCTCATCAATGGCTTCGACAAAGGCGCTCGACGAACCGTCCATGACTGGCACCTCGGCCTGGTCGAGCTCAACAATAACGTTGTCGATCTCAAGCGCGGAAAGGGCCGCCATCAAATGCTCGATGGTCTGTGCCGCTGCACCGTCGGAGTTGGCGATGATTGTGCACAGTTCTGTTGCCTGAACCGAAGAGCAGAGAGCCGGAACCAGACCCGACTTGTGACCCGCAAAGTCCACGCGGTGGAAGACGGTTCCGGTGCCCGCTTCCGCAGGCACAAGGGCCATTTGAACGGGTTGGCCCGAATGCACGCCCGCCCCTTCGATCTCGATGCGGCGGCCTATCGTGGTTTGATATTTCTTAAGCGTCATTGCGCCCCGACCTCTTATTCCCCGCAGCATAGGTAAAATACTGGGTCGGTTGTCGCAATTCACTCTTGGCCATCGTTCACCAGACTCTGTAACACGAGAAACACTCAGATTCTGGCAGTGACTTCAGCACCTTACGAAAACGCGCCGCAAGCGGAAAAGCCTGCAGCGCGCTTCTATTACACTATGTTACAGAACCGTGGTTGCCGGAGGACCACGATGAGTCCCCAGACATTCACGCAATGTAACAGTCAGTTAGCTTGCCGGCGCAGAAAAGCCGGGATTTCAAGCTGATCTTCCTCATGCATCGGGCGTGGCTCCACACGACCATGGGCACCCAACGATGCCTGTTGCGGCTGGAAATTGTCCGTGATCGGCTCATCCTGTCGGCGTGGCTGCGGAGCATAGGCCTCGGCGCCCGGCACCACATGGGGCGTGGGTTGCGCGGTATGCGGGACAACGGCGGCAGCCGGTTGATCGGCCGCGACAACACCTCCAGTCAATGCAGCTTTCTCACCCACCAGGCCATTGGTCAGACGCTTGAGCAGTCCCATGGCCGAGCGCTCGTCCTGAGGAACGCCATCCGTGTGCTGGGCAGCCATCTCAGCTTGAGCCACCGGTGGAAACTCCTCCACGCGGGGCATACGAGGCACTGCGACTGGTGCCTGCATCTGAGCAACAGGCGCCGGCTGACTTGGCACAGGGGCCTCGCTGTTCAGCGCCTCGCGGAAACCCGCTTCGAGATCCGTTTCAATCGTGGCAGCGGCAGGTGCAGCAGGGCGCACAGGCTTGATCGTCACGGCTGGGTCGGATGTCGCTCGTTTGGGCGCAGCCGATGGCCTTGGCAACGCCAATTCATCTTCGATTTTTCGGCGAGCCTGAGCTTGCTGAGGCGCCTGGGGGACCGCTTGGGAAACCGGCTTGGGCGCTGGCGCCGCCGCCGGTGTTGCCGCTTGAACCGTTGCAGCAGGCTTACCGGACGCATTCCGTTCCACGCCTGTCGCAACGACCGATACGCGGATGACGCCTTCCAGGCTCTCATCATAAGTCGCGCCCAGAATAATGTTCGCGTCCTCATCCACTTCTTCGCGAATGCGGGAAGCGGCTTCATCGACTTCAAACAGAGTCAGGTCAGCACCACCGGTGATGGAGATCAGCAGGCCCCGCGCACCCTTCATCGAGGACGAATCGAGCAGCGGGTTGGAGATAGCGGCTTCCGCCGCCAGACGAGCGCGATTCTCGGAGGAAGCCTCACCCGTGCCCATCATGGCATTGCCCATGCCGCGCATCACGGAACGTACGTCCGCGAAATCCAGGTTGATCAGGCCCTCTTTGACCATCAGGTCAGTGATGCAGGCCACGCCGGAGTAGAGAACCTGGTCTGCCATGGCAAAGGCATCGGCAAAGCCGGTTTTGTCATTGGCGATGTGGAACAGGTTCTGGTTCGGAATGACGATAAGCGTGTCGACGTGCTGCTCCAGCTCGGCAATGCCGTCCATCGCAGTCTTCATGCGACGCTTGCCTTCGAAGTCGAAGGGTTTGGTCACAACACCCACGGTCAGAATGCCCAGTTCACGAGCGGCCTGCGCCACAACGGCTGCGGCGCCGGTACCGGTGCCACCACCCATGCCGGCAGTCACAAAGCACATATGGGTGCCAGCCATATGATCGGTGATTTCCGACAGGCATTCTTCAGCTGCAGCGCGGCCAACGGCCGGCTCGGACCCGGCACCAAGGCCCTCGGTCACTTCGACACCCATCTGGATCACGCGCTCGGCTTTTGTCGAAGAGAGCGCCTGGGCGTCGGTGTTGGCGACCACGAAGTCGACGCCTTCAAGACCGGCATTGATCATGTTGTTGACGGCATTGCCGCCGCCACCGCCCACACCAAACACGGTGATGCGCGGCTTCAGCTCTGTCACTTCTGGCTTCTGCAGATTGATGGTCATGGTTTGGGTCCTTGCGTTATGCGGTTGCGCCGCTCGGGCTTTTCAGTTTCGCGGCGGCCGCCGCAGGGGTGGAGCTCCTATCAACAGGAGCGGGTGAAAGGATTGGGAGAACCATTAGAAGCTCTCCTTCAGCCAGTGGCCCATGCGAGCCAGAGTGCCGGTGGTGCCGGTCAGGCGCGGTGCGCCCGTGCGGCGCCCGCCTCCCTGAATGCGGAAGGCCTGTTCGTTGCCCGCAACCTGCGGGTAGATCAGAAGGCCAACGGACGTTGCAAAAGATGGGCCCTTGGCAGCCGCCGGCAGTTTGGACACGCCCATGGGGCGTCCAAGGCGCACATTGCGACCGATGATCCGCCGAGCCACTTCGGCCACGCCGTTCAGCTGGCTCGCACCGCCTGTAAGGACGAGCCGCTTGCCGATCAGCCCGGCATAACCGGAGGCAGACAGGCGATCACGGATCGTTTCAAGCGTTTCTTCAACGCGAGGGCGGACGATGCGGGTAACATGGGCGCGGGGAATGGAGGTCATCGCTTCGCTGTCATCCATGCCGAGAAGCGGAACGTTGATCATGTCGCGATCATCTGATGCGCTGGGCAATGCTGAGCCATGGCGCACTTTCAGGCGCTCAGCTTCATCAATGGCGCAGCCCAACCCCCTGGCCAGGTCAGTCGTGACGTGCCCGCCACCCAGGGCGATGGCGTCGGTGTAAACCAGATTGCCTTCATGGAAGATCGAGATCGTGGTCGTGCCGCCGCCCATATCGATGCAAGCGCAGCCGATTTCGGCTTCATCACCAACCAGTGCCGACAGACCGCTGGCATAGGGTGTCGCCACCATGGTCTCGACGCTCAACATGGCGCGGTTGATCACCAGCTCGAGATTAGCCATCGGCGCAATGTCCGCCGAGATGACATGCATATCGATGCCCAATTCTTCGCCCAGCATGCCTCGCGGATCGCGAATGCCACTGTTGCCATCAAGCGTATGGCCTATGGGCATGGCGTGCAGCGTAGCTCGGTCGGCAGTCATCACCTGTTCACCGCCAGCGGCAAGCACGCGCGCAATGTCATTGGCCTCAACGGCATGACCCGACAGTGAAACGGATGCGTTAAAGGTCTCGCTCTGCAACCGTCCTGCAGACACGTTGACGATCAGGCTATCAACCGTAACGCCAGCCATCCGCTCGGCGCCGTCCACGGCATTGCGAATGACGGTCTCAGCCGCATCCAGATCAACGATAACGCCTGATTTGATGCCCTGTGACTTGAGATGGTAGCAGCCCAAGACCTCGATAGAGTGGGTGCGATCGGGCAGCACTTCACTCTCATCACGCGGACGCAGTCGCGCTATCATACAGCAGACCTTCGCCGTTCCAACGTCGAGAACCGAGACGGTTGTCGTGCGGGACGGCGCAGGAGCCCGAACCTTCGGCGTTGGGCGAAATGGGGCAGAGAATAGTTTCACAATCGTGCGCCCCTCGCCTTGAGACGTTTCTGAACAGCAGCAGCCCGCTCTTCAATGGCCGCCACACGCCGCTCATCAGCACCTTCTGTCAGGCGCAGAGCGATACGGTCGGGAACGCGAAAGTCCACCAGCTCAACGTCGCGCTCCAGCAAACCGTAAAGGCTGTCGAGTTCAGCGATCTCCTTGAGCGCGCGCATATGCTGTTCGGCTGGCAGCATCACGCGAACCCCGTTTTTGAGGTGCAGATCCCAGCGGCGCTCGGCCACGCGGACAAACGCGCCAACCTTTCTCTGCAGGGACGGAAAGTTCTTCATCTGCTTGAGGAAAACCGCTGACTGGCGATCAGCCCCGGGCCCCACAATGAGAGGCAGGTCGGTGAAGCCACCAGCTGGTAATGGAGCGATGACGGCGCCCGAGCGTTCCACCACGAACAACTGAGAACCCCGCTGCCAGACGGCAAACGGCGCACGCTCAGTGATCTCCACATCAAGACGATTGGGCAGGTATTTGCGAACCACCGCCTTTTCGACCCACGGCAGACCTTCAACCGTATCACGGGCCTGTTCGATGCTGAGGCCCGCGAGCGATCCAAGCGTTTGCTCACCAAGGCTCGTGTGCAGATCAAGCGGCGATGTATGCTCGTTGCCGCGAAGATGGAGCTCGACATCAAAGCCTGAAGCCGCCGCGACGCGATCGACAACAGAAGCAAAGCCGGGACCTGCGACAGAGCCATAGACGGTGATGGCGGCGAAAAGCCCGACGACGCTCGGCCAGCCGATACCATCAATAGGAGCAACATCGCCAGCAACCGCACGGCGCAGATAGCGCGCAAAGCGGCGAAGGCCGCGCTTGGCGCGCGGCAAAGGACTGTCAAAAAGTGCGATCAGCGATTGCAACTCGCGTCCTCCACCATCCAGCACACCAGTTGCTGGAACGAATGACCCGCATGGGCCGCCTGCTCAGGCACCAGAGAGGTCGGTGTCATGCCGGGCTGGGTGTTGATTTCGAGCCAGGCGAGTTCGCCAGTCCCCATCAGACCATCATCCAGCCGGAAGTCGGAGCGAGTGACGCCCTTGCACCCGAGACCCTTGTGCGCTTCGAGCGCGATTGTCTGAATTTTTTGGTAAATATTTGGTTTAATCTGCGCGGGTAACACGTGTTCAGACCCGCCCGGAACGTACTTGGCGTCGAAGTCGTAGAACGCCTTGGGATCATCACCAGTCGGGATGATTTCGGTGACACCGAGGGCTACATCGCCCATCACGACGCAAGTCAGCTCACGCCCCGCAACATATTTTTCCACCATGACGGTATCGCCATAGGGCCAGTCGTCTGAATAGAGCTGCTGTGGTGGGCGCGACTGGTCTTCGCGCACGATCAGCACCCCAAAGGACGAGCCCTCATTCACCGGCTTGATCACGTAAGGCGGTTTCATGACGTGTTTGGGTGCAGCATCCAGCCGGTGCATCACGCGACTTTCGGCAAACGGGACGCCCCGCCCCTTCAGCACCGCCTTTGACTTCTGCTTGTCCATGGCGATGGCGGACGCCAGTACGCCGGAGTGAGTGTATGGAATTTCGAGAAGTTCCAGCAGGCCCTGAACGGTACCATCTTCACCAAATGGCCCATGCAGGGCGTTGAAGGCGACGTCGGGTTTCAGATCCATCAGAACCCGGGCCAGATCGCGATCCACATCAATGCGGGACACCTTATATCCGGCATCCTCCAGCGCGTCGGCGCACGGATTGCCCGATGCCAGAGACACTGGACGCTCGGAGGCCCAGCCCCCCATCAGCACCGCAACATGGATATCGTTTCTGTTGCCCATTTCACTCGCAAACCAGAGGGCGTCACTGCCCATGCGCCCGATTTACGGTCGAAACTGAAAAGAAATGGTTACCAGCGATTAACTTTGTCGCTTCACACCGCAGTCACTTTCCTTAACCGAAGTTAACGGGCAACCGGTCGTGCAAGGCTACCACAACGTCTTGAGTTGCCTCGGCTTCAGCGC
>JBCBXA010000009.1:0-55526 GCA_039816825.1 Pseudomonadota bacterium
GGCACGACGCTTGCCAACCTGTCCGCCGGCGGCCACGAGCAGCGCCGCGCACTCTACGGTCCATACGCTCCGGATTTCGTGTCGGTGCCACATTGTCTTGAGTATCGCAGCCAGTGGGGCGAAGTGGATGATTACGGCCTGCGGGCGGCCAACGCCATTGAAGAAGTCATTCTGCGCGAAGGCCCTGATACCGTCGGCGCACTCATTTTAGAGCCCATCACAGCAGGTGGTGGTGTGATCGTTCCACCAGAGGGCTATTGGCCGCGCGTCCAGGAAATCTGCAAGCAGTACAACGTTCTTCTGATCCTCGACGAAGTGGTCTGCGGCATGGGCCGTACCGGAAAATGGTTCGGCTATCAGCACTACGGCATTCAGCCGGACATGGTCACAATGGCAAAGGGTGTTGCTTCGGGTTATGCCGCCATCTCGTGCTGCGTGACCACGGAGGAAGTGTTTGAGCACTTCAAATCCGACGACACCGACCCGCTAAACTATTTCCGCGACATCTCAACCTTTGGCGGCTGCACCGCCGGGCCGGCGGCGGCCATTGAGAACATGAACATTCTCATCGAAGAGGATCTGCTGGGCAACTCTGAGCGCATGGGCAGCTATCTGATCGAGCGCCTCGAAGGCCTCGCAGCCAAGCATGATGTGATCGGCGACGTCCGTGGAAAGGGCCTGTTCGCAGGCGTCGAACTTGTGGTGGATCGCGAAACGCGAGAGCCGCTGCCTGAAGCTCAGGTACAAGCGATTGTGGCCGACTGCTTCCAGCACAACGCCGTAGTAATTGGTGCCACCAACCGCTCTCTGCCCGGCTACAACAATGTGCTGCTTTTCTCCCCTGCCCTGATCGCAACCCAGAGCGATATCGACGAGATCGTCAACGCGGTTGATGAGGCACTGACCCGCGCTGCGAGGTGAAATCAGCGCTTGCAATTTCTTGCAGATGTGAAAATCTGATGCTGTAATTTCACATCTGCAGGGAATGTGGCGTGACCACCGAGACCCGAGATCATGTTGGATCCGACATCCGCGCCTTTCGCAGCGCGCGGGACGTCACGCTCGCGGAGCTTGCCAGCGCAGTCGATCGGTCAATCGGATGGCTCAGCCAGATCGAGCGTGGCCAGCGCGAACCGTCCATCGCGGACCTGCGCCGCATCGCCACCCATTTCGACGTTCCCCTCAGCTTCTTCTTTCGCAACGATGAAGCAGATCCCGGAGAACATGGGACAGTTGTGCGCAAGGAGCGGCGTGCCGCCCTTGGCTCTCGTCACGATGGGCTGATTGAAGAGCTTCTTTCGCCAAACCTGTCCGGTGAATTCGAGATGCTTCGATCCACGTTTTCCGCCGGAGCCAAGTCCGATTGGGTACAGGCTCGCCCCACGCAGGAAGGCGGCTACGTGGTTTCCGGTGAACTGACACTCGAGTTGGGCGCAAAGAGCTTCGTCCTGAAAGCTGGCGACAGCTTCCAATTTGAAAATGAAACCTATCGTTGGTCCAACCGGACCGACGAAGACGCCGTGGCGATCTGGGTGATCTCGCCACCAATCTATTAAGAGAAACGGGGAACCAACCATGGCTGAATTTCCAACCAACGCGCGTGTTGTCATCATTGGTGGCGGTGTGGTCGGCACCTCGACCCTTTTTCATCTGGCGAAGGCCGGATGGACAGACACCGTTCTTCTGGAAAAGAACGAACTGACCGCTGGCTCCACCTGGCACGCCGCAGGCAACTGTCCCAACTTCGCGCCCAACTGGGCGGTGATGAACATGCAGCGCTACGGCCTGGCCATGTATCGCACCCTGGCCGACGACGTTGACTACCCCATGAACTACCATGTGACGGGTGCACTCCGTCTCGCGCACTCCAAAGAGCGCATGCTGGAATTTGAAAAGGTAGCAGGCCAGGCCCGCTATCAGGGCCTGGAGATGGATATCTGCACGCCTGAAGAACTGCAGGCGCACAACCCGTTCATGGAAATCCACGATCTGGCCGGCGGCCTGTGGGACCCGCTCGACGGTGACATTGACCCCGCTCAGCTGACCCAGGCCCTTGCCAAAGGCGCACGCGACATGTGCGCAGCGGCGGGCAATAATGGCAACATTCAGCGCTTTTGCCCCGCCACCGGCGTGTCCCGGGAGAATGGAGAATGGATAGTTCACACCGAAAAAGGCGATATCCGCTGTGAGTTTGTCGTCAACGCTGCTGGCTACTACGCACAGCGCGTGGGCGAATGGTTCAAACCCTATGGCGGGCGCACCGTGCCGATGGTGGTCATGAGCCACCAGTACTTCCTCACAGAAGAAATCCCGGAAATCGAAGCCTGGACCAAGGAAAACGGTCGCAAGACGCCGATGATCCGTGACGTCGATAGCTCATACTATCTCCGCCAGGACAAGCACGGCCTGAACCTTGGCCCCTATGAGCGCAACTGCAAGGCGCATTGGGTGACGCCGGAAGACCCCATGCCAGAGGATTTCTCCTTCCAGCTCTATCCCGACGATCTGGATCGCCTGGAATGGTACATTGAAGACGCGATGGCGCGCGTGCCGCTGCTGGGCACATCGGGCGTGGGCCGCGTTATCAACGGACCCATCCCCTATGCGCCGGACGGACTGCCTATGATCGGCCCGATGCCGGGCGTGCCAAACGCGTTCGAAGCTCATTCCTTCACCTTCGGCATCGCCCAGGGCGGCGGCGCAGGCAAAGTCATGGCCGAGTGGATTGTGGAACGCGGTACCGAACAGGACATGTGGTCCGTCGATCCGCGCCGTTATACGGGCCACGCCGATCACGATTTCAGCCTGCACAAGGCTCTCGAGACCTACGGCCACGAATATGCGATGCACTTTCCGCACCATGAATGGCCGGCGGCCCGCGATAAAAAACTCTCGCCTGTCCACACAAAGCTGCTCGAACTGGGCGGCCAGATGGGCGCCTATAATGGCTGGGAACGCGCAAACTGGTTTGCCAAGCCGGGCGACGATACGTCGGAAGAAAGCACGCTGACATGGGAGCGCGAAGGCCCATGGTTCCCACGCATTCGCGAAGAGTGCGAAGCGGTGCGCGACGCAGTGGGCGTGCTCGATATGCCCGGCTTCTCCCGCTATCACCTCTCCGGCCCGGGCGCCGCAGACTGGCTGCGCACGCAGATCACAGGCGGCCTGCCGAAAGTTGGCCGTATGAATCTGGGCTATTTTGCCGATGACCGTGGCCGCATCGTCACCGAGATGTCACTGATCCGTAAGGATGATGACAGCTTCACGCTGATGACGGCGGCAGTCGCGGAATGGCACGATCTTGAGTTGTTGCAAGAAAACCTGCCCGCCGACGGCTCGCTCACTCTAACCAATGAAACCGAAGCCTATTCGACGCTGCTCGTGACGGGTCCGAAATCACGCGAACTCTTTGAGAAGATCAGCGAAGGCGCGGACCTGACATCGTCCTGGCTAAGCCATCAGACCGCAAAGGTGGCCGGCTTGGACTGCACCCTGGCCCGCGTGTCCTATGCCGGTGAACTGGGCTGGGAAATCCACGCGGCCATGGCTGACGTGCCGGTTCTCTACGACGCCGTCCTGTCCGCGGGCGCCACACCATTCGGCATGTACGCCTTGAACTCGCTGCGCCTCGAGAAGAGCTACCGGACCTGGAAAGGCGATCTGTCCACTGACTACTCGGTTCTCGAAGGCGGCCTTGGTCGCTTTGTGAAATGGGACAAGCCGGAATTCCGCGGCAAAGCTTCGCTTGAAAATGAGCGCCAACAAGGCTCCTCAAAGAGCTTCGTGACCATGACGGTCGCCGCCAATGGCATGGATGCACCCTATATGTCGCCAATCTGGTCGGGCGACGAGATTGTGGGCGAAGTCACGTCTGGTGGCTGGGGCCACCGGGTTGGCAAAAGCATCGCGCTCGGCATGGTGAAAGCGCCTTTGGCGGCTGAGGGCACAGAGCTTGAGGTTGAAATCTTCGGCACGCGCCACGCCGCTCAGGTGCAACCAGATGGCCCCATCTGGGATCCCGAAAACGAACGCCTGAGAGCCTGAAGCCGTGGCCGAGATCGTTCTGCTCGACGGGGGCATGGGCCAGGAGTTGATCCGTCGCCGTGGCGCACCGGCATCCGCGCTCTGGTCGGCGGCCGTACTCGCCGATCAGCCGGAGCTGGTGGGGTCAGTGCACCGCGACTTCATTGACGCCAATGCCAAAGTGATCGTCGCCAACAGTTACGCGATCACCCGCCCGCGCCTTGCTCGGAACGCAGCGGCTGAGCGATTTGAAGAACTGCAGATCCGCGCTCTGGACATAGCCGAGCAGGCATGTCGCGGCGCCGAAGGCGTGGTCATTGCCGGAGGCCTGTCACCCCTTACCGGCAGCTATCAGCCAGGCAGTACGCTGCCCTTTGAAGAGTGTGTGAAACAATATTCCGAGATCGTAGCGCTTCAGCGAGACCGGGTAGACCTCTTTATCGCGGAGACCATGTGCACCGCCGACGAGGCGCTCTCGGCATTGGAGGCCATCAAAACATCCGGCAAGCCGGCTTGGATTGCCTTCACCGTGGACGACAAGGATGGTTCCAAACTTCGCTCAGGCGAGCCGCTTAGAGAGGCGGCTGATGCTGCAGTGTCCGAAGGTGCAGCCGCTATACTGATCAACTGCTCTTCGCCAGAGGCGGTGGACACAGCGATGTACCAATTGACCGATTTGCCAGTTCCGTACGGCGGCTACGCCAACGGCTTCAAAACCGTTGAACCGCTGACCAATGAAAGCACGGTGGACGTCTTGGAAGCACGCGAGGATGTCACGCCGTCGGCATATGCCGACCACGTGGATCGTTGGATTGCGGTGGGTGCCACCATCGTAGGCGGCTGCTGCGAAATCGGCCCCGATCACATTCAAGAAATTGCAGACCGTCTGAGCGCCAATGGCCACTCCATTGTCGCCATGCCCGCTGCGCAAAGGTGACATGATGACCCATTCAGGCAACCAAAAACCCGTACCGACCCAAGCCCAGGCCGTCATCATTGGCGGGGGTGTGGCTGGCTGCTCA
Source organism: Pseudomonadota bacterium (assembly GCA_039816825.1). GTDB lineage: Bacteria > Pseudomonadota > Alphaproteobacteria > Rhizobiales > Rhizobiaceae > JBCBXA01. The sequence goes on from JBCBXA010000009.1 coordinate 5,046, forward strand.
GTCGCCTACCACCTGACAAAGCTCGGCTGGAAAGACATCGTTCTGCTGGAGCGCAAGCAGCTGACCTGCGGAACAACATGGCATGCAGCAGGCCTGATTGCGCAGTTGCGCAACTCCAAGAACATGACGCGCCTCGCCAAATACAGCCAGGAACTCTACGGCGAACTGGAAGCTGAGACAGGGGTCGCCACCGGCTTCCGCCGCTGCGGTTCCATAACAGCGGCGCTCACCGATGATCGCCTGGAAGAGATCCGCAGACAGGCCTCTATGGCCCGTGCCTTTGGTGTGGAAGTCGAAGAGATCTCGCCTGCTGAAGTGAAAGAGCGCTACGAGCACATCAACATCGATGGCGTGACTGGCGGCGTTTACCTGCCCCTCGATGGTCAGGGCGATCCAGCGAACATCGCCATGGCTTTAGCCAAAGGCGCACGCCAGAACGGCGCTCGGGTGATTGAGGGTGTGAAGGTCACCGACATTCACACGAAAGGAAATCAGGTCACCGGTGTCAGCTGGAAGCGCGACGGCGTCGATGATGAAGGCACCATTCAATCCGATGTGGTGATCAACTGTGCCGGCATGTGGGCACGCGAAGTGGGCGCGATGGCTGGTGTGAACGTGCCCCTGCATGCTTGCGAACACTTTTACATCGTCACCGAGAACATTCCTGACCTGAAGCAATTGCCTGTGCTGCGCGTGCCGGACGAGTGCGCCTACTACAAGGAAGACGCCGGAAAGATGCTGCTGGGCGCCTTTGAACCGGTTTCAAAGCCCTGGGCCTCCACCCTGCCCGGCAAGGGCAATGGCATCTCTGAAGACTTCTGCTTCGATCAGCTTCCCGAAGATTTCGATCATTTCGAACCCATCCTCGAGCAGGCGGTAGAGCGCCTTCCGATGTTGGCTGAAGCTGGCATCCACACATTCTTCAACGGGCCAGAGAGCTTCACCCCCGACGATGCTTATCACCTTGGTGAAAGCCCAAATGTCAGCGGCTTCTACGTGATGGCCGGGTTCAACTCGATTGGCATTCAGTCATCCGGTGGCGCTGGCATGGCGCTGGCCGAATGGATCGTTGAAGAGAGACCGCCGTTCGATCTTTCGGACGTCGACATCCGCCGGATGCAACCGTTCCAGAACAACCGCACCTATCTCTACGAGCGCTCCAAGGAGACGCTGGGCCTGCTCTATGCGGATCACTACCCTTTCCGCCAGATGGCGACTGCAAGAGGCGTGCGCCGCTCACCGTTCCACGAGCAGCTGAAGGCTCATGGTGCCGTGTTCGGTGAAGTGGCCGGATGGGAGCGCGCGAACTGGTTCGCCAAAGGGGATCAGGAGCGGGAGTACCAGTATAGCTGGCAGCGGCAGAACTGGTTTGCGAACTCGCAAGCCGAGCACATGACCATCCGCAACGGCGTTGGCATGTACGACATGACGAGCTTCGGCAAGATCCGCGTTGAAGGCGCGGATGCAGAGAGTTGGCTGAACACAATTTGCGGCAATGAAGTCGCCGTCCCTGTTGGGCGGATTGTCTACACGCAGTTCCTCAACAGCGCCGGCGGCATTGAGGCAGACGTGACGGTCACCCGTCTCAGCGAGACAAGCTATATCGTTGTGACACCAGCCGCGACCGTGCAGCGCGAACTGCACTGGATGCGCAAGCACCTTGGCGATGAGCGCGTCGTGATCTTTGATGCCACGTCCACGGAAGGCGTGCTCGCCATTATGGGCCCAGACGCGCGTGACCTGATGGAGAAGATTTCTCCAATGGATTGGTCGAACGATGTCCATCCTTTTGGCCGCGCCCGCGAGATCGAACTGGGCATGGGCACGGCCCGCGCCCACAGGGTTACCTATGTCGGCGAACTTGGCTGGGAACTCTACATCCCCACCGATATGTGCGCCCATGCGTTTGAAACGATCATGGAGGCGGCACCTGAGGTCGATCTGAAACTGTGCGGCCTGCACATGATGGACAGTCTGCGCATGGAGAAGGGCTTCCGCCACTTCGGCCACGACATCACCCAGGAAGACCATGTTCTGGAGGCCGGGCTCGGCTTCACAGTGAAGCTGAACAAGCCGGACTTCAATGGCCGGGACGCCGTGCTGCGTAAGAAAGAGAATGGCCTCGACATGCGCATGGTGCAGTTCAAACTCACCGATGCGGAACCGATGCTGTACCACAACGAGCCAGTGGTGCGGAACGGCGAGATCGTTTCCTACCTGACCTCTGGTGCCTACGGGCACACGCTGGGCGGCGCGATGGGCCTCGGCTACGTGCCATGCACCGGCGAGACTGCAGCGGAGATGCTGGAGAGCACATTCGAGATCGAAGTCGCCGGCACACGCGTCAAAGCGGAAGCCAGCCTTCGTCCGATGTATGATCCGAAGTCCGAGCGTGTGAAGGCATGACGTCTTTCGCGGAGCGACACCGACGCTTTGCAGAACTGCATGCATCTGGCTGCTTTCTGATCCCCAATCCGTGGGACATCGGCACGGCCAAGCTCTTTGCCGCCAAGGGCGCCAAGGCGCTCGCAACAACAAGCGCCGGACAAGCCTTCACGCTTGGCCGACCAGATATGGGCACAATCACGCGAGACGAAGCCCTGGCCCACGCATCTCAAATGGTGGCCGCAACTCCGCTACCGGTTTCGGGTGACTTCGAGAACGGCTTTGCCGACGATCCAGAGACGGTGGCAGAGACCATTCGTTTGGCGCGGGAAGCAGGGCTCTCGGGCTGCGGGATCGAGGACACCATGATGGTCGAAGGCAACCCGGCCTATGACTTCGAGCTGGCAGTGGAGCGCATTCGTGCGGCTGCAGACGCGGCAAGTAGGCTGCCTGATCCGTTCATTCTCACTGCGCGCGCTGATGGCGTCATGAACGGTGCATATGATTTCGCAGAAGGCGTCCGGCGGCTTCAGGCGTTTGAAGAAGCCGGCGCCCACTGCCTTTACATGCCCGCTTTCGGCGATAGCGCGCTGCTGACAGATCTGATGAGCAATGTGAGCACGCCGGTAAATGTTCTAGCCACCGGAGCAATGGCAAAGGAGGGAGTGGCGGGTCTGGCTGAGGCAGGCGTGAGGCGAATCTCCATAGGATCCATGGCGGCTCGCGTGGTGCACGCCGCCACTCTCGAAATGGCAGACGACATGCTCAACGCGGGTCGCTTTGACCGTTTCAAGGAGGCGATATCTGGAAGTGAAGTGGACGAGCTTCTCCAGAAGGGCAGCGCATAAGCGCGGAATGCGAAAAAGCGTAGCATTCGTCGCTTTTGAGGCATTGCGTGCCCGCGCATCTCACGTCCATCCTGCAACGAGGAGGACGGACGTATGGATCATCTCGAAGAGACAAAGAAGCCGGCCCGAAGCCGACGTTCAGGCGGTCGGGCCTCCCGGGTCGCAGCGCGAGCGGCAGCGCTTCCCGACGATATCAAGCCCATCTGGCCCGGTCTTTCCGGCGGGCAGTACAATCCCATCTCGCCCGATGGCTGTGAACGCATCCACATCGCGGCCCTTGAGGCCTTGGAGACGATTGGTCTTGCAGACGCACCAGCCTCTGGCGTCGAAGCCATGGTTGCAGCTGGGGCCCGCTACGAAGGTGGCCGTCTCTACTTCAGTCGGGGCATGGTAGAAGATGCACTGTCGAAGTGCGCCCGTGACATCACACTGCTCGCGCGTGATTCCAAGCATGATCTGCACCTCACCGGCACACGGACTTATTTCGGAACGGCGGGCGCGGCCGTGCACATGGTGGATCCCACCACCAATGACTATCGCGAGAGCACGCTCAAAGACCTGTACAACGCTGCTCAGCTTACGGAAGCGCTCGATAACGTGCACTTCTTTCAACGCCCCATCGTGGCGCGGGACGTGACCGACAATTCTGAGCTCGACATCAATACCATCTATGCGAGTTGTGCTGGCACAACCAAGCATATCGGCACGTCCTTTTGTGGCCCCGAGCAGGTTGAGCCCTGCCTGGAGCTTCTGCACATGATCGCCGGAAGCGAAGATGCATGGCGGGAGCGACCGTTTGTGTTGAACTCCAACTGCTTTGTCGTGCCGCCCATGAAGTTCGCAACAGAAAGCTGCGAGGCGATGGAAGTCGCCATTCGTGGCGGCATGCCCGTACTCCTGTTGTCGGCTGGGCAAGCAGGCGCGACCGCCCCTGCCCCGTTGGCGGCGTCCATCGTTCAAGCGGTGGCTGAGTGCCTGGCAGGCCTGATTTACGTCAACGCCATCAAGCCTGGCCATCCAGCCGTGTTTGGCACATGGCCATTTGTTTCAGACTTGCGGTCAGGCGCCATGTCCGGTGGCTCCGGCGAGCAGGCGCTCCTGACGGCAGGCTGCGCGCAGATGCATCGCTTCTATGGCCTGTCCGGCGGCGCAGCAGCCGGGATTGCGGACGCCAAACTCCCCGACATGCAGGCCGGGTGGGAACAGGCCATCTCGAACGTCATGGCAGGCCTGTCCGGCCTTAACATGGTCTATGAAGCGGTCGGCATGCACGCTTCTCTGCTCGGCTTCTGCCTCGAGAGTCTCGTCTTGGGTGATGACATGCTGGGCCAGGTTCAACGCTGCGTGCGCGGCATCGACGTCACCGAGGACAGCGTGTCCATGGAGGTGATGCGCGAAGTCTGCCTCAAGGGGCCGGGCCACTATCTTGGCCACTCTCAAACGCTTGGGCTGATGCAAAGAGAGTATGTATACCCGACCATTGCCGACAGGACCTCGCCCAAGGAATGGCAGGAAGTGGGAAAACCCGATTTGGTAGCCGCCGCTCGTGTCCGCAAGGAAAAGATCCTCCGGGACGCGCCCGCAAACCTCATCGATCCATCGGTAGACAAGGCCATAAGGGCACGCTTCAATATCCATCTTTGATCGAACCGGAGCACCATGCCACGTCATATCAAGGCAACCTGGCTCGCCTGTCTGGCCATGTCCTGGGTTACTCATGCCCATGCCGAACTCAGTATGGAAAACCTAGCGGGGCGCTATGAAACCGATCGCCAGAACTGCGTCACGCAACCAAGCGAGCGGCTCTTCGGCAGCTACCTGACGGTAGAAGCCAAACCCGAGCCGAGGCTTCTGTCCGGCGCCTATGAAGGTGAAGGCGGCAGCTGTGAGGTGCTGGAAACCGCAGACAGCCGGTGGGTGGACACACCTGCAGCGCTTACGATCGAAGCGCGTTGCCGCGAAGAGGAAAGTGAACCCAGCCAAAGCCGGATCGATCTCGTCACCCTGTTTGGCGGTCGCTCGCTCATCATGCGCCGAACCTCAGGCGATTGGGCCAGCCAGCGCATTTACCATCGCTGCGACCGCGTCATCGGCTACGATCCGGACAAACATGATCCGCCCCTAGGCATCGCGACGTCTTCAACTGGAGACAGGGATCAGGAAGCAAACTGGGCCCGCCCCTTCATTTGTTCCTACGCAAGCGGCGGAACAGAGCTGAGCCGCGGCGGCTGCGCGCGCCAGACGAACGGCGAACCGGAAGTTATGGTTTGGGACAATGGCAATGTCGTCTCGGTGGTTGATCGCGGCAACGGCGCGGGATTGCTGAACGCCCGGACCGCACGGGTTGAAACCCGCGATGGCGGCACCACGACCTGCTGGATAATCGACAGAACGACGGAGAGCTTCTGTCGGCAGGAACTGCGCTAACAGGGTACCAGTCTAGAACCGGTTGCCCTTGCTGATAAACATGCGCACATCGGCGGGTGTTGGCCAGGAATCATAACTCTCGGATCCAGCCATATCCCGGCGCTCGGTCGGGCGCCCCGCAAGGTAATCGCACAGGAGAGCGGAGCCTCTCCTGAAAGCTTCCATGTTGCAATCGGTCAGACTGCGCTCTTGCACCTCCATGGAGGCCTGACCCAGAACGTCGCCAGTATCGATACCGGCATCTATTCGATGGAACGTCACGCCCACCTCCGTCTCCCCGCGCAACAGCGCGAAGAACATGGGGTCGAGCCCACGATAATTGGGCAAATGGCCGGGATGAATATTCAGAAATTCGGCCTTTACGGCTTCAATGGTGTTGCTGGAGATGATCTGGTTGAAGTGAGCGCATACGATGACGTCAGCTTCCCGGGCATTGAGCCAGTCCACCATCTCGGCGGAGTTCACATCGCCCGTTTCAACGATGACGCATTCCAGATGCCACGCCCAACGGCGCATGGTCTGAAACACGCGTCCAAGAGGCCCAACGGCAGTTGTGATCCGCAATAGGTACATGCCGTAGCCAACACCAACCCGCTGCAAGAGACGGGCCTTGGATGCCAGAGTGTTCTCGCCCTTTTTCAAAACGCGGGTCGAACTCACCAGACCAACAATCTTCACCTTCGGATCTGCAGAGAGCTGCTGCAAGACTGCATCTGTGTAGACGCTCTCGGCTGAACACAGGACGATGCGTTTCACGTCAGTCCACCACCTGAACAACTGTCATCGCGATCATATCAGTCACATCCTGTGCGCTACAGCCGCGGCTGAGATCGTTGGCGGGCTTCGCCAACCCTTGAAGGATTGGGCCAATAGCCTTCGCGCCACCGATCCGTTGCGCAATCTTATAGCCAATATTGCCGGCCTCCAGGCTGGGAAACACGAACACATTGGCATCGCCCTGTACCGGCGAGCCCGGTGCCTTAGACGACCCTACAGACGGCACAAAGGCAGCGTCGAACTGCAGCTCTCCACCCACCGTGAGATCAGGTCGGCGCTCTCGAACGAAATGGGCAGCGCGCGCCACTTTGGCAGCTGCATCATGGTTTGCACTGCCGATAGTGGAAAAGGACAGCATGCCTATGCGGGGCGTTTCCCCGGTGAAGGCTCTGTGATTGTCCGCGGAGGCGATGGCTATCTGCGCCAATTGCTCTGCATCAGGCTCTATCGTCAAAGCGCAATCCGCAAAGGTGACGGTGCGCTGCTCACCTTCAACGTTCGAAAGGACCATCAGGAAAAAACTTGATACGGACCGCACGCCATCAGCGCGGCCGATCAACTGGAATGCCGTTCGAACAGTATCGCCCGTGGTGTGAACGGCGCCGGCCAGAGTTCCGTCCGCATGGCCACGAGCCACCATCATGGCGGCGAAGGTCAATGGTTCCAAAACCGCCTCACCGGCCTGCTGTTCGGTCATGCCCTTCTTGCCACGCAACTTGTAGAGCGCTGATTGCAGACCGGGGATCAAATCCGACGATGAGATGTCGATACCCTCGGATCCGCCGAGCAGCGTAACATCGGCCAGACCAAGCTCGACCGCCTTGTTCGCTCCTTCGACGATGCGCGGGTCGTTGCCTTCAGGCAGAACGATATGACGCCGCCTCTGCCGGGCCCGTTCATAGATTGCTTGCATGGTGTCGGAATTGATCATCGCCGCGCTCTCCTAAACCCGTTTTTGGTTTCCACAAAGAGAAAGGCGCGCGACCGGAGCCGCGCGCCTTGAAAGACGGACTGAAGGAAGGCTTACACAGCGCCAACTTGCGGGCGCATATCTTCTTTCGAAATACCGGCGACTGAGACGGGCTTCTTCATGGCGTCGCGGCGGAACGGCTCACCCAACTCCTGGTTCAGGACACATTCGATGAAGGTGGTTTCGCCGCGCTTCATCTGACCTTCGATGGAGTCTGTCAGTGCTTCGCGGAGCTCTTCCATGGTCCGGACCTGAATGCCTTTCAGACCGCAGGCTTCTGCAATCTTGGCATACTCCACACCAAGGTTGAGCTCAGTGCCGACGAAATTGTCTTCGAACCACAGGGTCGTGTTCCGTTTCTCAGCACCCCACTGGTAGTTGCGGAAAATCACCATGGTGATGGGCGGCCAGTCGTTGCGACCGCATGCCGTCATCTCGTTCATGGAGATGCCGAAAGCGCCGTCACCCGCAAAGCCGACAACTGGCGTATCAGGACAGCCGATCTTGGCGCCAAGAATTGCTGGCAGGCCGTACCCGCAAGGGCCAAACAAGCCAGGCGCCAAATATTTGCGGCCTTTGTCGAAGCTTGGATAGCCATTGCCGATGGCGCAGTTGTTGCCGATATCGGACGAAATGATCGCCTCTTTGGGCAGCACTTCCTGAATGACGCGCCAAGCCATGCGTGGGCTCATACGATCGGGCTCACGGTCACGGGCGCGCTCGTTCCAGTTGGTGCCGGGATCATCGTCCTCATGGGTCAGGCGCGAAAGCTCCTGTGCCCAGCTGGACTTGGTCTGGTGGATCAGAGCTTCGCGCTCTTCGCGGCCCTTGTCGCCGGCGCTGTCGGATAGCTTGGCGGTGATCTGCTCGGCCACACGCTTGGCGTCACCCACGATGCCAACCGTCACCTTTTTGGTCAGACCGATGCGGTCAGGATTGATATCGACCTGGATGATCTTGGCGTCTTTAGGCCAATAGTCGATGCCGTAACCCGGCAGTGTCGAGAACGGGTTGAGGCGTGTGCCAAGGGCCAACACGACGTCGGCCTTCGAGATTAGCTCCATGCCGGCCTTCGAACCATTATAGCCCAGCGGCCCGGCGTGCAGCGGGTGCGAACCCGGGAAAGCATCATTGTGCTGATAGTTGCAGCAAACCGGCGACGACAGGCGCTCTGCGAGGGCAACTGACGCATCGATACCGGCTGAAAGCACCACACCGGCTCCGTTCAGAATGACCGGGAATTCCGCTTCGGACAGAAGTGCGGCAGCATCAGCAATCGCCTGCTCGCCGCCCGGCGAACGCTCAAGGCCGATGATCTGAGGCAGTTCGATATCGATCACTTGGGTCCAGTAGTCGCGGGGAATGTTGATCTGTGCAGGAGCCGAACCGCGCCATGCTTTTTCGATCACCCGGTTGAGGACCTCGGCCATGCGGGACGGATCGCGCACTTCCTCCTGATAGCAGACCATGTCCTTGAAGAGCGCCATCTGTTCGACTTCCTGGAAGCCACCCTGGCCGATGGTCTTGTTCGCCGCCTGAGGCGTGACGAGAAGCATCGGAGTGTGGTTCCAGTAGGCAGTCTTGATGGGCGTCACGAAGTTGGTGATGCCCGGCCCATTCTGAGCGATGGCCATCGACATCTTGCCGGTAGCGCGCGTGTAGCCGTCAGCGCTCATGCCGGCATTGCACTCATGCGCACAGTCCCAGAACTTGATGCCAGCATCCGGAAACAGGTCCGAAATCGGCATCATGGCCGAACCGATGATGCCGAAAGCATGTTGAATGCCATGCATCTGGAGCACCTTAACAAAGGCCTCTTCGGTGGTCATTTTCATAGCGTGTTTCCTCGTGTCTCTAACGGCTTGTCAAAAATGGGGATGCACTGGCGTGCCTCGCCTGTCTTCTACCACACTCAACTGACCGGCTTGGTGCCAAACTATGACGACCGTAGTGCCAAAATGTCAGGTCGAGTTTTTTGCTGTCTCCCGAATATGGAGATGCCAGACAGACCGGATCATTGCCACCCGAACGACCATGAAAATCAGTCTTTGGGACAAAAAGTCTCGAAAATAGACTAGTTCAGCACTGCCAGCTCAATATTTGGGTAATCATGGCGATGGATTGCGCATCGTGGAGGCTGGGATTCACCGGAAAGTCAGAAGCGCGTGCCAGTCTGTCGATATGAATGTTGGACTGACAGACCGCCCGGAAAACATGGTGCCGGATGCTAAGCATCTGGAGTTCCGCGTTTTCGACAGCACGCAGAGCCTTTTGCCCATCGTGCCTGCTTGGCGGAGCTTGGCGGACAGCTGCGGCGACGGCTTCAGCTTCTTCTGCACACCACACTGGGTTTTGAACTGGCTGGAAGCCTTCCCCCAGAACAGACTGCGCCTGGTGACCGTGTGGCGAGGCGGCAAGATGGTGCTCATGGCGCCGATGGCCGACTGCACGCTGGCTGGCTTCGTACGCCAATGGTGCTGTGCCTCGTTTCCAGAGGCAGGCTATGGCGGCATTCTTGTATGTCCCAAAGAAGAGCCATCTCGCCTGACAGGCCTGCTCCTGCGCTTTCTTCAGGAACAGGGTCAGGCCGATGTGCTGCTATTTCCCTCTGTTCCCACCCGCACAGCATGGCTGCCGTCAGCCTTCTCGGTGCAGACCCCATCCGCCGGAGCCTACGCAACGATGATCGACGTCCGTCAGTCTACGGGCGTAGCGACATCAAAGAGCGGAAAGAGAAATCTAAAGCGCAAGCGGTCACGCCTCGCGCGTGAGGGCGAACTCAGCCTCACCATCATTGATCACACTCATCCGATGGCCAGTACGATCATCGATACCATGATTGATTGGAAGATCAGCTGGCTCGACCAAAGGGCGCTGGTGGGTGCTGCCGTGAGATCAGCCCCTTTTCGCACCTTTTTGAATGGCCTTCTCAAAAGTCCTGAGACCTTGGGAAGGCAAGCTCCGTTTTGCATCGCGCTTTGCAGGAACGGCGAACCGGTAACGGCCTCACTTTTCCTGCCCGATGCGAACACCCTGCATTGCTACTTCACGGCATTCGACCCGGAGGAAGGAGACCATTCACCGGGCCTGTTGCTCATACAGGACGTTCTAGAGTGGATGCGGCAGACACACTGGACGCACTACGATTTTGAGGGCTTTCCCGAGCCTTACAAGGACAAGCTTGCCACGGACCGGGTGACGTTGACTGACCATGCCTGCCCGCTATCCCGAAAGGGGCACGTGGTGGTGCAGCTTCGAAGGATCAGGCTGCGTCAGCGCGTCAAAGACCTGTTCTACAAGCTGCCGCCCCACCTCCGCTCACGCCTTCTCGGTGCAACGGCAGGTGGTAGAGAGTAGCAGGCGCGTTGCGAACGGGCTCAGTGGTTGTTGCGCAACTTGTCCTGAAACTTGCCCGCAACGTCTTGATAGGTTGGGGCATCCCGAAGGGTCATGCCCTCAGAGAACGGTTGAACCATTTCTCGGAAATATTGCTGCCAAGGCGTCTGGCTCTCCGGCACCTGATAGCCGCCATTAGCCATCAGCGCCTCTCGGCGTGTTTCGAGCTCGGCATCGGAAAGCTGTACGTTCACCGTTCCCGCCCCTAGATCGACATCCACCAGATCGCCGTTCTGCAGCAGCGCCAGACCGGAATTGTCTGCAGCCTCCGGCGAAGCATTGAGGATTGATGGCGAGCCGGACGTTCCCGACTGCCGGCCATCGCCGATGCATGGCAGGGAGTGCACCCCCTGCTTGAGCAGATAGGATGGAGGTCGCATGTTCACGACCTCAGCACCCCCCGGATAGCCCTTGGGCCCGGCACCGCGCATGAAGAGAATGCAGTTGGCATCAATCCCCAGCTTCGGATCATCAATATTGGCGTGAAAGTCCTCCGGGCCATCAAAGACGATGGCTTTGCCGGTGAAGGCGTTTGGGCGTTCCGGGTCCGACAAATAGCGCTCGCGGAACTCCGTTGAAATCACGGAGGTCTTCATGATCGCGCTGTCGAACAAATTGCCCTTGAGGTTCAGGAAGCCCGCTTCCTCCATAAGGGGAGCGCTGACAGTTTTGATGACATCGCCATTCTTGGTGCGCCTGTTCGCACAGTTGAAGCCCATGGTTTCCCCGTTGGCGGTGGGCGCTTCCGGATGGGGAAGCAGGCTGGCGGCCATAAGTTCCCCCGTCACGGCGGGAACGCCCCCTGCCCGGTGATAATCCTCACCCAGATACTCACCCGCCGGCTGCAGGTTCACCAAAAGCGGAATGTGATGCCCAAAGCGCTGCCAGTCATCCGTGGTCAACTCAATGCCCAGATGCCTGGCGATGCCATTGAGATGAATGGGAGCATTTGTGGAGCCGCCGATCGCGGAATTCACGACTATGGCGTTCTCAAAGGCCTGTTTCGTCATGATGTCGGACGGTTTGAGGTCCTCCCACACCATGTCTACGATCCGACTGCCCGTGTCATAGGCGATCTGGCCACGCTCCCGATAAGGCGCTGGAATGGCGGCAGATCCCGGCAACTGCATTCCCAGTGCCTCCGCGAGACTGTTCATGGTCGTCGCCGTCCCCATCGTGTTGCAATAACCAACCGACGGGGTGGAGCTCTCGACGAGATCGAAGAAACCATCATCATCAATCTCGCCGGCAGCGTGCAACTCACGCGCCTTCCAGACAATTGTCCCGGAGCCGGTGCGCCGCTCCACCCCATCGTCACCGGTGTGCCAGCCGTTCAACATAGGGCCAACCGACAGGGCGATGGCCGGTATGTTGACCGTGGCGGCCGCCATCAGAAGCGCTGGGGTGGTCTTGTCACATCCGATGGTCAACACCACACCATCCAGTGGATATCCGAAGAGGGTTTCCACCAGGCTCAGATAGGCCAGATTGCGATCAAGACTGGCGGTGGGCCGCTTTCCAGTCTCCTGAATGGGGTGCACTGGCACTTCAATAGGAACACCACCGGCGGCAATGATCCCGTCGCGAACCCGTTTGGCTAGTTCGATATGATGCCGGTTGCAGGGGCTCAGATCAGAACCCGTCTGGGCAATCGCGATGATGGGCTTGCCGCCCTGCAACTCACGCCGTGTGAGGCCGTAATTCAGATACCGCTCCAGATAGAGCGCGGTCATCTCCTGATCGAGAGGGTTGTCGAACCACTGCCGCGAACGCAGATCTTCAGGTTTTATCTTGTGGTCCGACACCGCTGCTCTCCATTCCGGTCTTGATTGATGCCGGTCTAGCGAGCAGCGATGGTCTTGTTAAGCCGTCAGCGGCAATCAGTACCAGGCGTCGGCCATCTCGCCGCGGCGCTTGTCCATGAACGCCACAAGCTCTTCGTTCACGCCCTCATCCATTGTCGGTTTCTCATACTCGGCCAGCAGCTTCTTCCAACGGGCGGTGGCACGGGTCGCCGCATCGTGAGAGCCGGCATCGGTCCACTGTTCGACGCTTCGATTGTCCGAGAGCGGATTCTCATAATAGGCGGTCTCATAGTTCGCCATCGTATGGCTTGACCCCAGAAAGTGGCCGCCTGGCTCCACGTCTTCATAGGCGGTGCGACCCAAGGCGTTGTCGTCAGTGTCCATTCCACCCAGAAGCTTGACCAGGCCGCCCAAACGGTCCGCATCGAGAACAAGCTTCTCGTAGGACGAGCAGAGCCCGCCCTCCAGCCAGCCAGCGGCGTGTAGAATAAAATTGGCTCCGGCCATGGCCGTTGAGTGCATGGAATCGGCACTCTCAGCCGCAGCTTGTGCGTCCGGTAGTTTCGACGCCGTCAGTGCTCCACCGCAGCGCAACGGCACGCCAAGACGACGTGCGAGTTGAGCGATCACATAGTTGGACGCCACCGGCTCCGGCGTACCAAAGGTGGGGGCACCGGTTCGCAGGCTCATGGATGACAGGAAGTTGCCCAACACAAATGGCGCGCCAGGCCGAACCAACTGGCTGAACGCGCCGCACGCCATCGCCTCGGCAAGGGCCTGGGCAACCGAAGCCGCCGTCGATACCGGCCCCATGGCACCGCCCAGAATAAACGGAACAACCACAATGCCCTGATTGGCTCCAGAGTACTCGTAGATCGCTTCCGTCACGACTTTGTCGACCAGAAGCGGTGAGTTTGTATTCACATTGCCCAACAGATAGCAGCCGTTTTCCAAGGCCTCGGCCCCGTGGACGATGCGCGCCATCGCGATGGAATCGGCACAGGCCTGGCGCGAAATGATGGCGCCCAGATGAGGTTTGTCGGACAGGCTGAGATGGCTGTACATCATGTCCAGATGCCGCTTGTTCACCGGCACATCGGTGATCTCGCAAGTCCAGAAGCCGCTCATATGGAGGCTGTCCAGGCTCTGCACCAGGCGTGTCAGATCCTGAAAGTCCTGGAGTGTCGCGTAGCGGCGTCCCCGCTCCAGATCATGGGCAAAAGGCGGGCCTGTGACCGGACCGAAGATCTGGTTGCGCCCCCCCACCTCGACTGTCTTTGCGGAGTTTCTGGAGTGGAACGTGAACTGCTTGGGTGCCGTCGCCAGAAGCGTGCGCGCCATGCCATCCGGAATATAGACCCGCGTGCCTTTCACGGTGGCCCCGGCATCCCGCCAAATGTCGAGAGCCTTCGGATCGTCGCGAAACTCAATCCCGACTTCCTGCAACAGCCAGTCGGCCTGCTCCTCAATCCGAGCCAGCCCCTCCTCGGACAAATAGTCCAGATAAGGAACCTTGCGCTGGATGAAGGGAGCCGCTCCCACCGTCTTTCGGTCCGCCCGCGCCCGCGCGGCTCGACCGCCTGAGCGCCTTCCCTCGCGTTTCGAGGGTTCTGTGGGTGTCATGGGTGTTTCAGCAACGCTGGACATTGGCTACTCCGAAGCTCCACCGAGAGGTGCCAACGCTATTCGTTTTCGGTGGGCAGAAAAGATGGAAAATTGATGGATACGCGGCAAATATGCGCGAGTTCGCGACCTTTCAGTCGCGTTCAGAGCAGATTTGAAGAAGCGCCTCGCAAAGAGCGCTAAACTGTCCGTGCTGACCGCAGCTGAAGCGCGTACTGCCATGCCTGCTTCATGCTCGCAGGATCGGCGACCCCGCGCCCGGCAATGTCAAACGCTGTCCCGTGATCGGGGCTCGTGCGAACGAACGGCAAACCCAGGGTGACATTGACCCCTTTATCCACCCCTAGATATTTCACCGGGATGAGACCCTGATCGTGGTATTGGGCCACCACAACATCAAAGCGCCCCTTGCGGGCCTGCATGAACACGGTGTCTCCCGGCCACGGACCCGAAACATCGATGCCTTCGGCCTGCAGGGCCTTGATGGCAGGTTCGATGATCTCGATTTCTTCTTGCCCGAATAGCCCGCCCTCGCCCGCATGAGGGTTGAGCCCACACACGGCGACACGCCGTTCCTCCAGACCAAGCTCGCGGCATGCCTGATCTGCGAGACGGATGGCCCGCACCTGAGCATCAAAGTCGGCATCAAGGATGGCCTGCTTCAGCGACACATGGATGGTGACCAGCACCGTCCGAATCTCATCATTGGCCAGCATCATGGCCACTTCTCCAGCCCCCGAGAGCGCGGCCAGCATTTCGGTGTGTCCGGGATAAGGAACGCCAGCCAGATCGAAGGACGCCTTGTTGATCGGCGCAGTGACCATGGCTGACGCCTGGTCGGTCATGCAAAGCTCAATGGCCCGCTCGATGGCCCGGGCAGCAGCTCCGCCTGCCTCGGCGGACTCTTCGCCGAAGTCGGGCAAATCAAGCGCTTCGCCTGACTGCAGAATCTGCATCCCGTCAAAACCCTCGTCGAAATCCTGCGGGTCCGACATGCGTCTCATCGCAAGCGCCAAACCGGCCGCAGACGCGCCCCGAGTCATCGCCCCAACATCGCCTATGACGTAGCCGCCACGCCGAACGGCCAGTTCATCGGCCATCAGCATGGCGATGATTTCCGGCCCAATCCCGCAAGGGTCCCCCATTGTGATGCAAACAGGCGCTGAGTTCATTTGGCGTGTCCCGATGTTCCAAACTGGCGTTGGGGTGTACGGACAGGTCTTACCTTCAGTCGCGCACGGGATATAGACAGGAAGAGTTCAGGCGTAACACGTTCCAAGCTGGAGATAGTCCGATGGCACCAAACCCAACAATCGCATTCATTGGCTTGGGGAACATGGGGCTGCCAATGGCCGCCAACCTTGTGAAGGCAGGATATTCATTGGTCGGCTTCGACACCCAACCGCGCCAAGTGGACTTTCCGCTCGCAGACACGGCCGCGAATGCTGCCGACACCGCAGACATCGTGGTCACGATGCTGCCCAACGGGCAGATCGCAAAGGCCGTTGCGGACAGTGTTTTACCCGCTATGGCCGCCGGTTCTCTGCTGATCGATTGCTCCACAATCGACATTGAAAGCGCCGGGGCAATCCATGCGACAGCCAAGGGTGCATCGGTGGATTGTCTTGATGCGCCGGTATCCGGTGGTGCGGGTGGAGCAACAGCCGGAACACTGACTTTCATGGTCGGAGGCGAGGAACAGGCCTTCCGCCGAGCGGAGCCGCTTTTCCAGATCATGGGATCAAAGGCAGTCCATTGCGGTGGACCGGCGGCAGGCCAAAGCGTCAAGATCGTCAACAACATGCTCCTGTCGACCACCATGGCGGGCACGGGAGAAGCCTTCAACCTGGGCCGCAAACTGGGCATCGATCCGCAGAAACTGTTTGACGTCATGTCGACTTCATCAGGCAGCTGTTGGCCAGTGAACGCCTATTGTCCCGTACCGGGAGTGGGGCCTGAAAGCCCCGCAGACAGACAATTTGAGCCGGGCTTCGCGACAGACCTCATGCTCAAGGACGCCTTGCTGGCACAACAAGCCGCCCATGCGAACGAAGTTGCCACGCCCATGGCCAGCCAGGCCGCAACTCTGTTCGAACAAATGCAGAGATCGGGCATGGGAGAGATGGATTTCTCGGCGATGATCAAGTACCTCGCGAACCAAGCTCGACCACATTGAGGCATCTGCGCCATGACCAATTCAATCTCTGATCCCATCGTTATCGCCGGCTACGCACGCACGCCCATGGGCGGTTTGATGGGCGAGTTGTCGGAAGCATCGGCAAACGAGCTTGGCGGCACCGCCATGAAAGCAGCGCTCGAGCGTTCCGGAATGGGCGCTGAAGCGGTGGACGAAACCATCATGGGCAATGTGCTCATGGCTGGCCAGGGACAGGCACCGGGGCGCCAGGCGGGCTATCATGCCGGCCTTGGCGACGGCGTGCCCGCCGTCACCATCAACAAGATGTGCGGCTCTGGCATGAAGGCGGCCATGATGGCGCATGATCAGCTGCTGGCCGGTGGCGATCAGGTTATTCTAGCGGGCGGTATGGAGAGCATGTCGAACGCCCCGTACCTCTTGCCCAAGATGCGTGGCGGCGCGCGCTTCGGCCACGCAGAGGTGCTTGACCATATGAAACTGGATGGGCTGGAAGACGCCTATGAGGGCCAAGGCGCAGGCGGCATCGCCATGGGGTGCTATGCTGAAGACTTGGCGGAAAAGTACCAGTTCAGCCGCGAGGATCAGGACGCCTTTGCGCTGGAGAGCCTGTCTCGCGCGCAGAAGGCGCAGGAGAACGGAACATTCGCATCAGAGATAGCGTCCCACACCATTTCAAGCCGTAAGGGCGATGTGGTCGTGGACAAAGATGAAGGCCCGCGCACAGCCCGCCCCGACAAAATCCCGAGCTTGCGCCCAGCTTTCTCAAAGGATGGGACGATCACGGCGGCCAACGCCTCTTCGATCAATGACGGCGCAGCAGCTCTCGTCATCACCCGCCAGAGCGTGGCTGAAGCCCATGGAGCAAGGATCACAGCCCGCATAGCCGGTCATGCGAGCCACAGCCATGAACCGCGATGGTTCACGACGGCACCCGTCTCGGCCATGCAAAAGCTCATGGGTCGCCTGGGTTGGCAATCCGGGGACGTCGACCTTTGGGAAGTCAATGAGGCTTTTGCAGTCGTGCCCATGGCCGCCATGCGCGAACTCAATATTGGCCACGATAAGCTCAATGTGAACGGTGGCGCATGCGCGCTTGGCCACCCCATCGGCGCTTCGGGTGCACGCATTTTGGTGACCTTGCTGGCAGCCATGGAAGCTCAAGATGTGCAGACCGGTATGGCCGCGCTTTGCATTGGCGGCGGTGAAGGCGTTGCGATGGCCGTAGAAAGGGTCTGACCATGTCGGGGCAATCACCTCAATACGCAAACTATCCAAGCCTGGAAGATCGCGGGGTCTACATCACCGGTGGCGGCAACGGCATTGGCGCGTCTCTGGTCCGGCTCTTTGCCGCGCAAGGCGCCAAGGTGGCCTTCTGCGATCTTGATGAAGCGGCATCGCAAAAGGTGCTGGACGCGTGCTCCGGCTCAAAACATCCGGTGCGCGCGAGTTATTTCGATTTGCGGGATATCGAACCACTCCAGAACGACATTCGGGCGGCGGCGACCGAGTTCGGTGGCCTCAAAGCGCTCGTCAACAATGCGGCACATGATGACCGCCACGACTGGACGGACGTGACACCGGATTACTGGGACGATCGTTTTCACGTGAACTTGCGCCACCAGTTCTTTGCCATTCAAGCAGCGGCTCCCATCATGAAAGCCAATGGCGGCGGCGCCATAGTGAACATGGGTTCAGCTTCATGGCTGCTTAAGGAAGACTTCTTCCCCGGCTACGCGACCGCAAAGAGTGCCGTGCAAGGCCTGACAACCACCATGGCGCGCAAGCTTGGGATCGACGGAATCAGGGTCAACACCGTGCTGCCCGGCTGGGTGTTCACAGAGCGCCAACTCGAGAAATGGTGGAGCGAGGAAGGCGAAGCCGCCTCTATGGAAGTGCAGTGCATCAAACGCCGCCTTTACCCGGACGAGCACAACCAGATCATTCTTTGGCTGTGTGCAGACGACGGAGCAGCAGCCACTGCTCAGAGCTTCATCATCGATATGGGCCGGGCTGGCATCTAGCTCGCCCTGCTGCCCGAATCTTAATCGACGAAGGCCTTTTCGATCACGAACTGTCCGGGCTGGCTGTTTGAGCCTTCCACAAATCCGGCGTCCTCAGCCATCTGCTTGCACTCATTGAGCATGGCCATCGACCCGCAGATCATGATGCGATCAGTTTCGGGGTTCAGGGGCGGCAGGCCCATATCAGTCAGCGCCTCGCCAGATTTGATCAGGTTTGTAATCCGTCCGACTTTCGGTCCGGCTTCCTGCGTCACGGTGTGATAGTGAATGAGCTTGTCTCCCACGATTTCGTCGAGGAACTCGTGGTTCTGGATTTCGGCGACGAGATCGCGCCCATAATCCCCTTCGGCCAGTTGCCTGGTCGTATGAGCCAGAATCACCTGGTCAAACTTCTCATAGGTTTCGGGGTCGCGAATGATGGAGGCAAACGGAGCGATGCCTGTTCCGGTGCTGAGCAGGTAAAGCCGCTTGCCGGGCACAACCGCATCGTGCACGAGCGTGCCGACAGGCTTCTTGCGCATCCAGATCTGATCGCCAGGCTGAATCTTCTGCAACTCGCTGGTCAAAGGCCCGTCGGGCACCTTGATGGAAAAGAAATCGATCTTCTCCTCCCAGCTTGGTGAAGCGATGGAGTAGGCCCGCCACACAGGTTTATCGCCCGGCAGGCCTATCATCACAAACTCGCCGGACCGGAACCGAAACTCCTGCGGGCGGTCGACCGAGAACTGAAAGAGTCGGTCCGTGTAATGATGGATCGACTGGACGGTCAGCGCGAAGGTATTCTTAGGCACTTCATGCGCTGGCGCAGCGTCGGACTGTGTAGGCTGGTTTACGTCGAGCATGGCAAATTTCCTTCTATAAAGCGGATATAACCATGCCTGCGCGCCCAGCAAACAAAAGCGTTCTGCAATGCTGCGGCCAGACGGAAAAACCGTCCGGCCGTGTCGTTTTTGACTTAGGCGACCAAAGCCAGTTCGGCTGCTGGCGTATAGTCATAACCCAGCGCTTCAGCCACCGGCGCGTACGTTACGCGGCCTTGATGGACGTTTAGGCCGGCCAGCAGATGTGGGTCAGCCAAGGCAGCCAGGCTTTTGTCTGCAAGAGCAAGGCCGTGCATCAGCGTGGCATTGTTCAGCGCGTAGGAAGACGTACGAGGCACCGCACCAGGCATGTTGGCCACGCAGTAGTGGACCACTCCATCCACCACATAAGTTGGCTCCTGGTGGGTTGTTGCCTTGGAGGTTTCAAAGCAGCCGCCCTGATCGATGGCGACATCCACGACCACCGAACCGTTCTTCATTTCCGAAAGCATGGCTTTGGTAACCAGTTTGGGCGCAGCAGCACCCGGGATGAGAACAGCACCGATAACCGCATCGGCTGCGAAGCACTCGGCTTCCAGCGCATCCGTCGTGGAATAAAGCGTCTTCACGCGTCCGCCAAAAATGTCGTCAAGCTGGCGAAGGCGGGGCAGAGACCGGTCGAGAATGGTCACATCAGCGCCCATGCCAATTGCCATCTTGGCTGCATTGAGGCCAACCACACCGCCACCAAGGATCACCACTTTGGCCGGAGCAACACCCGGCACGCCGCCGATCAGGAGGCCCTCGCCACCCATGTGCTTTTCAAGGCACCGTGCTGCAGACTGCAGTGAAAGACGGCCCGCCACCTCACTCATGGGTGCCAGAAGCGGCAAACCGCCAGATGGATCGGTCACCGTTTCATAAGCAACGGCCGTGACGCCGGATTCAACCAGACCCTGAGTTTGTGCGGCGTCGGGCGCCAAGTGCAAATAAGTGTAGAGGATCTGATCCTCCCGCAGTTGCGCCCACTCGCCCGGCTGCGGCTCCTTCACTTTCACGATCATGTCCGATCCGGAGAACACGCTCGCCGCATCGGACGCGATGGTGGCCCCGGCAGCTTCATACTCTGCATCGGTGGCGCTAATACCGGCTCCTGCCATGGTCTCCACCATCACGGTGTGGCCGTGGGCGACATATTCCTTCACCGCGCCAGGGGTAAGGCCGACTCGGTATTCGTGGTTCTTGATTTCCTTTGGTACGCCAACGCGCATAGCACCCTCCATTTTTCAACATGGATAGCGCGATCTACCTGCATGATCTGATCGATCTATAGCAAACACTGTCTATCTGTGCATACATCAACCGCAAAAATGCGGAATAGAGACGATTTCATGCACATGACGCCCGACCGATATGACCATGCGATCCTGGACGTGCTCAATACCTCGGCGCGCGCGCCTGTCGCCGCCATTGCCGAGAGGGTCAATCTGTCAGCATCAGCTGTGTCGCGCAGAATCGCTGCTCTGGAGAAAGCAGGCATCATCAGAGCCTACACCACGATCATCGACGGTGACGCCATTGGGCTACCCATGATCGTCTTTGTCGAAGTGCGATTGAAGAGCCTGTCGAGCAGCGAATTCGATGCCTTTGAAAGGGCCGTTCAGGCCATGCCACACATCACGGACTGCTTTCTGATGAGCGGTAATGTTGACTATCTGATCCGCATGAGAGCGCGAGATATGGCGCATTTCGAACAGATGCACCGCAACGAGCTGGCAAAACTGCCGGGTGTCGAACGCCTGACAACCCGCTTTGGTTTGCGGACCGTGAAAGTGGCCGGCAACAGAGCTCCCATCGACTAAGCGGTCAAGAGATCGCCAATCTCCAAAGGCTTCCATTCCACTTCAGCCGGATTCTCAACAGCAAGTGCTGTGAAGAACTCGGTGTGGAAGACGCGCTGTTCCAGCCTCCAGGAAGTGAGGTCATGATCACTCAAGACCTGCACTTCACCGCTCTCAAACCCAAGCTTCAACTTGCGGAAATCGTAGGTCAGACCCTCTCCCAGGGCTTTGGTCACGGCTTCTTTGCCCGTCCAAAGCCCCAGCAGCCGCGTCTGTTTTTCATGGGCAGACAAAGAAGCGAGAGCCTCGACCTCACTTGGGGCGAAAACCTTGGCTTTTACGCGATCAATGGTCGAGGCACGCGACAGCTGTTCGACATCAAGACCGACGAGACCATCGGTGCTGAAAGCGCAGCCGATGAAGCCTTCCGTGTGTGCCAGGCTGAAGTGCAGCCCGTCGAATTGGTCCGGCGCCAGCACGGGCTTGCCATGCTCTGCTTTATCAATCTGCCAATTCCAACCATCCGCGTGAAAATCCCCGAAGCCTGTTCGCAACAGGGCTCGACCCAGAACGAATTCGGCCCGGCGCCCGGCCCAGCCCATGCCATCAGCTCTGTCGCGCTCAGACGTTGGAAGTTTTTTAAGCAAGGTGCGGATCTGCGCTTCCGAGACACAGTCCGAGGCGATATGGAGCACGCATGTTGTCATCAGACCGCCATGCCGCCGAAGGCGAGATTGAGCAAGCCCAAAACCGGCGCGCGCCAGTTGGCATCATCATGCTGGACACGCAGTTTCCACGGATCAAAGGCGACATAGGCAGCCCGGAAAGCTACGCGGAAGCTCCGCTGTTCAAAGTCGCAAAAGGCGTGAGGGTCAGTGACATTGTGCGCCCGGAAAGGGCGTCCGAAGACAGCATAAACGCGCTGTTCGAAGCTGCCAGAAGCCTGACGAGCCAAGGCGCAGTAGCTCTCGCCACCAGCTGTGGATTTCTGCACGGCCTGCAAAACGAACTGACCGCTGTCGCCGGAGTGCCGGTCGCCGCGTCCTCCTTATCGCTGACCACGCGTTTGGCGCAGCGTCGCTATAAGATCGGACTTCTCACAGCCGACGCACCGGCTCTGACGCCCGCTCTCAGGGGCATAAAAGTACCGTTTCTGGTGGAGGGTCTGGAGACGTCGGAAGCGTTTGCATCAGCGATTCTGGCCGACGGCAAAACACTAGATCGCGACCAGATAGAAGAAGATGCGGTATCGTCAGCCATGCGCGCCCAGTCACGTGGAGCCACGTGTATTCTATTGGAATGCACCAATCTGCCGCCCTATCGCACCGCTATCGAGGAAGCCACTGGACTCCCTGTTTTTGATATCTTTGACGCATTGGAAAGCGTGAGTGGCCTGCGCGTAAGGGCTTAGCCGCCGGTGACGCTCATATGGCGTGGAACCGATGGCGCCTGCCCATACCGTTCAATCACAAAATCATGGCCCTTGGGTTTGCGGCCAATCGCTTCGTCGATGGCATCCGCGACAAGCTCATTGCCTTCAGACTGGCGAAGTGGAGCACGCAGGTCTGCCGCGTCTTCCTGACCGAGACACATGTAGAGCGTGCCGGTACAGGTGAGGCGGACCCGGTTGCAACTCTCGCAGAAATTGTGGGTGAGCGGTGTTATGAAGCCAAGTCGCCCGCCGGTTTCAGCAATTTCGACATACCGCGCAGGACCACCCGTCTTGTAGGGGATGTCCGAGAGTGTGAATTGCGATCCGAGTTGTTCCCGGACCTGACTCAGCGGCAAGTAGCGATCCGTCCGATCTTCAGAGATTTCGCCCATGGGCATGGTCTCGATCAGGGTCAGATCCATGCCGCGTCCGTGAGCCCAGCGCAGCATTTCAGGGATCTCGTGCTCGTTGAAACCCTTGAGGGCCACAGCGTTGATCTTGACCTGAAGGCCAGCTGCCTGTGCGGCATCAAGACCGGCCAGCACCTTATTCAGATCGCCCCAGCGCGTGATTTCGCGAAACTTGTCAGCATCCAGCGTGTCCATCGAGACGTTGATCCGCCGAACGCCGTTGTCCGCCAGCGCTTGAGCGTGCTTCGCCAGTTGGGATCCGTTGGTCGTGAGCGTCAGCTCCTCAAGACTGCCCTCTTCGATCCGGCGACCGAGATTTTTGATCAGGGTCATGACACCACGGCGCACCAGCGGCTCCCCGCCGGTCAGCCGCAATTTGCGGACGCCCTTATCGATGAAAACGGTGCAAAGGCGCTCAAGCTCTTCAAGTGTCAGCAGGTCCTTCTTGGGCAGGAAGGTCATGTCTTCCGCCATGCAATAGGTGCATCGGAAGTCACAGCGGTCGGTGACGGAAACCCGCAGATAGTCGATTGAGCGACCAAAGGGGTCGATGAGAGACGTCATGGCTATCCGTGTCCGGGAATGGGGCGTTGCAACCAATTTGCGGACCGCGCACAACAGGGTCAAGCACAATCGGGAGGGCCAGTGATGACAAAGCCGCGCGTACTCACGGAACGCAAGAACGAGCTTGGCGAAGGTCCACTCTGGCACCCGGGTCGGCAGAGCCTGTTTCACTTCGCGATCACCGAAAACCTCATGTTCGAACATGATGCCGCCGGCAAGCTCATCAAGCAGTGGGATTTTAGCCTCAACGCCTCCGCAGCAGGCGTGGTGTCAGACACCGAACTTCTGATTGCGACCGAGACGCAACTCATGGTGCTGCATCTCGACAGCGGAGAACAACGTCCGGTTTGCGACCTTGAGGCTGGCAATCCCATCACGCGATCCAATGACGGGCGGACCGATCGCCATGGCGGTTTCTGGATCGGAACAATGGGCAAGAAGGCCGAAAAAGGCGCAGGCGCAATCTACCGCTTTTACCGGGGTGAACTGCGGGTTCTGGTGCCATCTGTCACGATCCCCAATTCGATCTGCTTCTCGCCGGATGGAAAGCTTGCCTATTGGACGGATACCGATGTGAACCGCATCATGAGCGTTCCACTGGATGCGGAGGGTTGGCCGGTTGGCACCCCGGGAGTTTTCGCTGACCATTCGACGGACGATTTCGGCTGCGACGGCTCAATCGTGGATGCGGAGGGCTTCCTCTGGAACGCGCGTTGGGGCGTGGGCGAAGTTGCCCGGTATTCCCCGGAGGGCGAAGTGGTGCAGGTGGTCAGCCTGCTTGCGCCCAACTGCACATGCCCCGCGCTCGGCGGACCAAATCTCGGGACGTTGTTTGTCACATCTGCCTATCAAGGCATCGTGGACACAGAGCGCAAAGATGACGGCGTCTCGGGTGCGACCTTCGCGATGGAGGTCACCGCGCGCGGCCTGCCAGAGGCAAGAGTTCTCCTCGATTAGATGCAGCGACCACCATCCACCTCCATGGCGACACCCGTCACCATGGACGCTTCGTCAGAGCACAGGAAACAGGCCGCATTGCCCATATCCTGAGGGGTGGAAAAGCGCCCCAGTGGAATCGTTGCCAAAAACTTGGCGCGAATCTCCGGCGTGTCCTCGCCCATAAAACTGGCCAGTAGCGGTGTTTCCCCGGCCACCGGATTGATGGCGTTGACGCGGATGCCAGACGGCGCAAGCTCCACCGCCATGGTCTTGGTCGCAGTGATCATCCAGCCTTTGGAGCAATTGTACCAGTTGAGGTGTGCCCGCGGGCTAACCCCAGCGGTGGAAGCCACATTCAAAATAGCACCCTTCCCCGCGATCTTCATCGCAGGAACGAACGCCTTGGCGGTCAAATAGACCGACTTGCAATTGACCGCGAACACGCGGTCGAACGCATCTTCCTCCACATGCTCCAATTCGCCCTTCACATGTGTGACGCCGGCATTGTTCACCAGAATGTCGAGTTCACCTTGATTCAGAACTTGACCAGCCATCGCAGCAACGGATTCAGCTTGAGAAACATCAACACCAAGTGCCTGAGCGGACTCACCAAATCGGGCTGCCGCAACCTCCGCCGCTTTGGCATTGATGTCGGCGACGTAAACGAACGCGCCCTCCGCGATGAACTTTTCAACAATGCCCAGTCCGAACCCCGATGCGCCGCCAGTTACAACGGCGCGCTTGCCTTTCAATCTCACATCATCCCCCTAATCGTGCTTGACGGCCACGGTCTTGGTTTGGGTGAAGCTGTAGAGCGCCTCAAAGCCCTTCTCCCGACCGTGGCCAGACTTCTTCACGCCGCCGAAGGGAAGCTCAACACCGCCCCCCGCGCCGTAATTGTTGATGAAGACTTGTCCTGCCTTCAGGCGCTTGGCCAGGCGCATCTGGCGTGAACCGTTCTCCGTCCAAGCACCTGCCACCAAGCCGTAGTCCGTGCTGTTGGCAATCGCGACTGCCTCTTCCTCGTCATCGAACGCGATGATGGTTTGGACCGGCCCGAAGATCTCTTCCATCGCCAGCGGATGGTTAGCCGGAACATCCGCCAGCAATGTCGGCAGAACATAGGCTCCGCCCTCCGGCAAGTTGGGAACGTACCGACCCTCCCCCGCAATCGACAGTCCGGCATCGGTTGCCTGTTTCAGATAGGAATTCACAATCTCTTTCTGACGCTCGCTGACCAATGGCCCAAGGCGGTGATCTTCCCGCGCGGGCCCAACGGTTAGGTCGGCATAGGCCTGTCCTATACGTTCAGTCACTTCATCAAGGATGGAGCGCTGCACAAGAATGCGAGACGCCGCCGAGCAGGTCTGCCCCGCATTCTGGATGCCAGCATTCACAAGGAACGGCAGAGCCGCATCCAGATCAGCATCGGCGAAAACCAGTTGAGGGCTCTTGCCGCCGAGCTCCAAGGTCACAGGGCGCACGTTACGGGCAGCCGCTGTCTGCACCGCCTCCCCCACCGGCACGGACCCTGTAAACGAGATATGATCCACATCCGCATGGCCAGCCAGCGCAGCACCGGCCTCCTCACCGATACCAGGCACGACGTTCAGCGCGCCAGCGGGCAAACCGGCGCGACGAGCGATTTCGGCAAACGCCAAGGCTGTCAGGCAAGCTTCTTCCGCTGGCTTCATCACGCAAGCATTGCCTGTCGCCAAAGCCGCACCGACGGAGCGTCCAATGATCTGCATGGGATAGTTCCACGGCACGATATGCCCGGTGACACCATGGGGCTCGCGAAGCGTGTAGACCGTATACCCATCCAGATAAGGGATCGTCTCGCCGTGCAGCTTGTCGGCGGCACCCGCATAGAATTCGAGATAGCGCGCCAACGCCACCGCATCATTGCGCGCCTGAGTAAGCGGTTTGCCCACATCGTCGGCTTCCATGACCGCCAACTCGCCCACATGTTCCAAGACCAGCCGCCCCATCGCGGCCAACAGCCTACCGCGCTCGAAAGCGGGCATGACACCCCAGGCTCCATCCGAAGCGGAACGGGCGGCGGCAACGGCATTGTCGACATCAGTCGCGAAGCCGCGCGCAACGTCCGCCAGATGAGACCCGTCGGACGGGTTCGAGAGAGCCATGGTGCCACCATCGCCAGTGACCCACTCGCCTCCGATAAAGAGCTTGTCGGTCGGGAAACTAAGTGTCTGGATCATGGTGCAATATCCGCTTTTGCCGTGTGCGAACGTTTTTTGGCCAGGACGTCATCAAGGTTCAACGTCGCAGCCAGGAGTGTCTGGGTGTACTCGCTTTCGGGGTGCGAGAAGACCCGTTCGGTTGGCCCGTTCTCAACAATTCTGCCGGCCTTCATCAGCAACACACGATCTGTAACAGCCCGGACGACGTGCAGATCGTGAGAGATGAAGAGGTAGGCAACACCCAGCCTTTGGCCGAGATCGGCCATGAGGTCGAGAACCTGACCGCGCACGGAGACATCAAGGGCGGACACGGGCTCATCTGCAACAATCAGCTTTGGCTCAGTCACCACGGCACGGGCGATCGCAATGCGCTGGCGCTGCCCGCCAGAGAACTCGTGGGGGTATCGTGACAGCGCGTCTGGTCCAATGCCAACGCGCTCCAGCGCATGGGCTACACGCTCGGTACGCTCGCTCGATGAAAGCCCATCCATCAGCTGAAGCGGCTCTCCCACAACACGCGCAATGGTGTGGCGTGGATTGAAGCTTCCATAGGGGTCTTGAAACACAACCTGCATGTCCTGCCGGAGCGGCCTCAGCTCGGAAGCAGACATACGAGTGAGATCATGACCGTCAAAGGCAATCGATCCTTGGTCAGCTGCTTCCAGGGCCAGGACGGCGCGGGCCAGGGTGGACTTGCCGCAGCCGGACTCGCCAACAAGCCCTACGCTTTCACCAGCGTTCAACTCAAACGACACGTGGTCCACCGCGACACTGTAAGACCGCTTCTCCAGCGGATGGCGCTTCGGTTTTGCGTAGCGGCGCACAAGGCCATCCACTCGCAGAAGAGACTGCACATTCTCATCAGCAATCCTCGGGCGAGCAGGCACAGAGATATGCGACGCCGCCCGCAGAGACTTGGAGTACGGGTCAGCCATCGTGTCGAACAGCGCGACTGTGCTCCCCTGCTCAACCACCCGCCCGTCGCGCAGAATGGCGATGTGATCGACCATATCAGCCACCACAGCGAGATCGTGGGAGATCAGCATGAGCGCCATGCCATGCTCAGCACTCAACCTGCGCAAGAGATCAAGAACAGCGGCCTGCGTCGTGACATCCAGAGCGGTCGTGGGTTCATCCGCGATCAGCAGGCGTGGCCGCAGCGCAATGGCCATGGCGATGACAACGCGCTGGCGTTGACCGCCCGACAGCTCATGGGGAAATCGGTTGAGCCCATAGCGCTCGGGCGGCAGCTCCACCTCTTCCATGAGCTTGCGCACGCGGGATTCCGCATCGGCACGATTGGCACCCGTATGGAACCGCAGCCCCTCCGCCACCTGCGCACCGACTGTCTTCACGGGGTTCAGCGCGGTCATCGGCTCCTGAAACACCATACCGACATGCCGCCCTCGCATACCGAGCATGGTCTGCTCAGATGCGCGCAGCATGTCAGCTCCATCGAAATTCAGTTGGCCCCGGGTGGTCGATCCGATTGGCAGCAGACCCATGACGGCCAAAGCCGTCAGCGATTTGCCGGACCCGCTTTCGCCCACAAGCCCCAGCGTACCACCAGCGGACAATTGCAGATCGATATCCCTCAGAATCGGTCGCCCACCGATATCCAGCGCCAGATCCTCTATCTGCAGCAGCGACATGGGCTAGGAAGCCCCCTGGGCGCGAGAAACTCTCGGGTCCAACAGATCCCTAAGCCCATCACCGAGCAGGTTGAGACCAAGCACCGTGGTGACGATGGCAAAGCCCGGCACGAGCGCCAGATGCGGCGCGAGGCTGACCAGCGTCTGGCTTTCAGCCAACATGCGCCCCCAACTCGACATGGGCGGCTGGGTGCCCACGCCAACATAGCTGAGGCCCGCTTCAATGATGATCCCCAGTGAGAACTGGATGGTTCCCTGCACGATCAGCAGATTGGCGATGTTTGGCACAATGTGCTCCGCCGAGATGCGAACGGGGCCTTTGCCCGCCGCGCGCGCCGCCATCACAAATTCGCGCTGCCACCGAGCGAGAGCCGCCCCATAGCTGACCCGCGCAAAGACAGGAATGTTGAAGATGCCGATGGCGATCATCGCGTTCCAGACGTTGAAGCCAAAAGCAGCCGTGAGCAGCAAAGCCAGAAGCAGTGACGGAAACGCGAAAATGAAGTCGCTCAACCGCATGATCGGCTCAGACACCCAGCGCCCGCTTGCCGCCGCCGCGCAGCCAAGCGGCACACCAATGCCCATGCCTATAACCAAAGCAACGATGGCGACACCGATACTGGCCCGGGCACCCACCATGACCATGGAAAGCAGGTCGCGGCCCAACTGGTCGGTGCCAAGCACGTAGGCCCATTCACCTCCTGCAAAGACCGGCGGCTTGAGACGGTTGGGTATGTCCTGGTCCAGTATGCTGTGCGGCGTCCAGATGAAGCTCAACAGCGCCATCGCAAGCACAACCAGCGTGATTATCGATCCGATCACAACGTTTCGGTTGCGCAGCGCTCGGACCACAAAACTGTTCCCGGCGGATGCCTCGGTTTGAACAGCAACCTCAGCCACGTTGTCTCGCCGTTCGAATGCGCGGGTCCACAATCGCGTATGCGATGTCGACCAGCAGATTGATGGCAACCACACTCGCGACCAGCATCAGCACAACAGACTGCACGGTGATCAGGTCGGACTGTCGGATGGCGTTGAAAACCAGACTGCCGAGACCGGGAATGTAGAAAATGTTCTCTATGATGATGGTGCCCGCGATCAGAAATGCGAACTGCAGGCCCATGATCGTCAGAACCGGAATCAATGCGTTGCGAACACCATGGCGCCAGAGCACTGCGCGCCTAGGCAGACCTTTGGCCCGCGCCGTCCGCATATAGTCTTCGCCCATGGTCTCGATGAGGGATGATCGCATCACGCGGGCCAGAATGGACGCCTGCGGCAAGGCCAACGCCACTGATGGAAGGATCAACGCCCGCAAAGCCTGCCAAAACCCCTCATCCCAACCGGGAAACCCGCCGGCAGGCAGAATGCGCCACGTCAGCGCGAAGAACACCACCAGCATGAGCGCCAGCCAGAAATTCGGGATGGCGATGCCCAGCTGGGTGAGCCCCATGATGCCGCTATCGACCACGGAACCCCGCCGGGACGCCGCCCAGACGCCGACCGGGATGGCGATGAGCGTAGACAGCCCCAGCGACAATAGCGCCAGTGGAAGCGAAATCCATATCCGTCCGCCGATCAGCTCATTGACCGGCACATCATAAGTGTAGGATCGCCCCAAATCACCGGTGACAAACCCCGAGATCCAGCTGGCATAGCGCTCCGGCGCCGACCGGTTGAGGCCCAGCGCTTCCCGCTTGGCGGCCAGCGTTTCGTCGGTGGCATTGACCCCCAGCGATATCTGGGCCGCGTCGCCGGGCAAAATCTCCGTAACGGCGAAGATGAGAACAGACGCGAAAGCCAGCGTCGCGACGGCGCAGGCGAGCCGCCGCAAAACCTAGCTGATCATCGCGTCGACACCCGGCTAGCCCCGGCTATTCAGCCCAGCTTACGCCCGTGAGATCTGTGCCCTGGATCGGCGCGTTCTCCCACATGCCCTTGAGGTCTTTGTTCCAGACACCGTGCTTGGCGAGCTGGAAGAGGAAACCGTTCACCGCATTGTCTGACAGGATCTGCTGCGCTTCGGCATAGAGCGCATTGGCCTTCTCTGGATCCGCTTCCGCATTCACCTGCTCGATCAGGGCGTCAAAGGCATCATTGTCGAACTGGAAATAGTAATCGTCGCGGGCATAGATCCCGATATCGAGGGGCTCGGTGTGGGACACGATGGTCAGATCGTAATCCTTGGCGCGGAACACCTCCGGCAGCCACACATTCCATTCTACAGGGATGATCTGGAGCTCAATGCCGATCTTGCGCAAGTCAGCCGCAATTATCTCACCGCCACGACGGGCATAGGCTGGCGGCGGCAGCTTGATGGTGGCTTGAAACCCATCCGGGAAGCCAGCTTCAGCAAGCAAAGCCTTGGCTTTCTCTGGATCGTATTCATACGCGCCGGTCAGATCCTTATAGGCTGGGTGGTGCGGCGCAAAATGCGTTCCGATAGGCGTGCCATAGCCAAACATGGCACCATCGATGATGGACTGCCGGTTGATGGCGTGGGCCATCGCCTGCCGCACCTTCAGATTGTCAAACGGCGGCTTGGCATTGTTTGTCGAGAGGATGGTTTCACCTTCGGTGGAACCGATGACCACGTCGAAACGCGGGTCAGCTTCGAATTGAACGATGTTTTCAGGTGCAGGGAAGTTCGGGAAGGCATCAAGATCGCGGCTCATCATGGCGTTGAAAGCCGCTGCCGGGTCCGAGATGAAGCGGAAAGTAGCCTCTTCCAGCGCCACTGCGTCGCCCCAATAGTCGGTATTCTTGGTCAGGGTCAGCGAGCTGCCCTTGGTCCACTCGTCGAACTTGAACGGGCCTGTGCCGACGGGGTTGGATTTGTTGTCGCCAGCGCTTTCCGGCGCAACCATCACCGCGTCGCCCCAACCAAGCGAAAAGAGCAGTTTACCGTCTGCCTGGCTGAGTTTGACGGTCAAAGTGGTCGCATCCGTCGCCTCGACGCTCTCAATCGCTGCATAGAGCGCTTTCTGTGCGTTCTCGGATTCTTCGGCGGCGATGCGGTCCAACGAGAACTTCGCGTCTTCCGCATCGAAGGTCGTGCCGTCGTGGAACGTCACCCCCTCGGCCAGTGTGAAAACATATGTGAGACCGTCGTCGGAAATCGCCCAAGAGGTCGCGAGAGCAGGCAAGACTTCGCCATTCTGATTGATGCGAGTGAGGCCTTCGAACACGTTCGCGTAGGTCACATCGTCAATGGCACCTGCAGCACCTGCAGTGGGATCCAGATGCGGTGGCTCCAGCTGCAGACCAATGGAAACACCCGTTTCCGCGTGGCCAGCAGCCAGGGCAGCGGTGGCGCAGGTAGCAGCCAATGCAACGGAAACGCCGGCAAGAATGAGTTTTTTCATCGGGAGTCCTCCAAAAGCTCCGGCCTATATCGCGCCGGTATTCCGTGCCTAGTTTGCGAACAAAAGGCAGTGCAGCGCAAGCGCCATCACCTTCGCGCTGTCCACCATGTCGGCAATCTCAACATATTCATCCGGCTGATGCGCCAAATCCAGAATACCTGGGCCGTACGCCACACAGTCTTTGAGATGGCCAAGTCGAGCGATGTGCTTTTGGTCGTAAGAGCCCGGAGAGACCACCCATTCCGGCGTTACCCCCAGCACTTCCTCCACAGACGCCCGCAGAGCTTGTGGCACAGGCGCCGCCTTGTCAGTCATTTGCGGGTCAATCTGATTGATGTCGGAAATTCCATATCGGAAGTTGGGGCGCTCCCGAGCCAGACGGTCCAGAAGGCCGGTCACCTCTCCTTGCACCTCATCCAGCGATTCCTCGATCAGATAGCGCCGATCAATCGTGATACGGCAGCTGTCGGGAACGTTATGCGCTGGCAGCCCGTCAAAGTGCTCATCCTCCCCGCCATGGATGGAGTTGATGTTCATGGTCGACTGCTTGGCGCCCTCCGGCACAACCGGCATGCAGGTGAACTTACTCGCCAGCTTTGGGAACAGCTCCTTTTCAAAAGCGTCGAGAACCGCCCCCATGTGACGGACCGCGCAATCTCCCAAAAACGGCATTGAACCATGGGCAATGCGCCCGTGGGTTTCGATCCGAGCGCTCCAATGGCCACGGTGGCCAAGGCACACTCGATCCTTGTTCAAGGGCTCAGGAATGATGACGTGATCAACGCGTGGCTTTGAGAAATAGCCCCGCTCTGCAAGAAACGCGACGCCGCCATAGCCCCCGGACTCTTCGTCCACCGTGCCAGAGATTTCTATCGCGCCCGGAAAATCGGGAAACTGCTCCAGAAACGCTTCAACTGCGATCACCGACGCGGCCAGCCCGCCTTTCATATCGCAGGTACCACGACCGTAAATTCGCCCGTCTTTCTCCTCGGCACCAAACGGGTCGAACGTCCAGCCCTGCCCGGCCAGCACCACATCGATGTGGCTGTTGAAATGGACGCATGGGCCCGGTCCGCGTCCTTCGCGACGGCCTATGACGTTTATCCGTGGGTACTTATCCGTGTCCCCGGGAGTGCCTTCAGCCCTCACATACTCGACATCAAAACCACCGCGCTTGAGCCGATCACCCAGAAGCTCGGCGCATGGCGTGTAATTCTCACCCGGCGGATTGGTGGTGGGAATGCGTACCAGAGTCTGGGTGAAAGCAATCAGGTCCTCTCGTGCCTGATCGATGCGGGCGAACAGGCCCGCCTGCTCGCCCGCCTGCATCTAGACGAACCTGTTGACCAGGTTCTCAAGATATTCCTGCTTTCCTGAGCGCGGCTTGGGGTTCATGTCCTGGGCGCGCACACATTCCTCGCAATGCTCAAGAGTGGCGTGGTTCAGAAGCGCCTGGGAGTCTTCGGTATCCCAACCCGAGTAGCGATCATCGACAAACTTCGGCAGCGTGCCGTCTTCCAGCATGGCGGCAGCCGCTTTGAGCCCACGGGCACAGATATCCATGCCGCCAATGTGTGCGATCAACAGGTCTTCAGGATCGATGGACTGCCGACGCAATTTGGCGTCAAAGTTTGTGCCGCCAGTGCCGAAACCACCACCTTTGAGAATGTGGTAGTAAGCCAACGCGACCTCCGGCGTGTTGTTGGGGAACTGATCGGTATCCCAACCCGACTGGTAGTCGTTTCGGTTCATATCGATCGAGCCGAAGATCCCCAGAGCCTGTGCCAGCGCAATCTCGTGCTCGAAGCTGTGGCCGGCCAGAATGGCGTGACCCTGCTCGATGTTCACTTTGACCTCGTTCTCGAGCCCATGGCGTTTCAGGAAGCCGTACACAGTGGCGACGTCGTAGTCGTACTGGTGCTTTGTCGGCTCCTGAGGCTTTGGCTCGATCAGTATGGTGCCCTCGAAGCCGATCTTGTGCTTGTACTCCACCACCATGTTGAGGAAGCGCCCAAGCTGTGCGTCCTCTCGGGCAAGATCGGTGTTCAGAAGGGTTTCGTAGCCCTCACGACCGCCCCACAAGACGTAGTTCTCGCCGCCTAGCTTGAAGGTCGCGTCCATGCAGGTTTTCACGGTGGCCGCAGAAAACGCGAAGACTTCTGGATCAGGGTTTGTCGCCGCACCAGACATGTAGCGCGCATGGCTGAACAGGTTGGCCGTGCCCCAAAGGAGCTTCAGCCCGGTGTCTTCCATTTTTCCCGCAAGATAGTCCGTCATCTCTTCAAGATTGCGGGTGTTCTCGGCGAAGTTCGCACCCTCGGGACGCATGTCGAAATCGTGGAAGCAGTAATATGGCGCACCGAGCAGGCTGAACATGTCGAACGCCACGTCCGCCTTGCGCTTGGCCAAAGCCATGGTATCGCCGGGAAACCAATCCCGGTCGAACGTCTGACCACCGAATGGGTCGCCGCCGGGCCAGACAAAATTGTGCCAATAGCAAACGGCAAAACGCAGATGGTCCTCCATCCGCTTGCCCATAACCACTTCATTTGGATCATAATGATGAAAGGCCAGTGGATTGGAGCTGACCGCTCCCTCATAGGCAATCTTGCCAGTGTCACCAAAGAAACCGCTTGAACCGGCCATATGAGAACTCCCGCTCGTCTGAATTAGGATTGCGCCGTGACCGAGCTCACAGCGGAGTAAAGAGGCTTCCAACGTTCATAGGCTTGGCCGTAAGCCTTGGCCATATCAGCATCGGGTTCGACCGTACGGACGATGGGCGGCGGCGTCGCAATGTCACTGAGCGCTTCTCCGCCAGCAGCCAAACGGCCCAGCCGGGCTGCGCCAAACGCGCCGCCATAGTCGCCGTCTCCGGGCAGATCGACCGGCAGATCCAGCGAAGCCGCCATGATCTCCAACCACAATGGTGACTTTGAACCACCACCGACCGCCACCACGCGATCCAAGTCTGTGCCAGCCTGCTTAAGCGCCTCAAGATTGTCGCGGAACGCGAAGGCGACGCCTTCCATCACCGCTCGAGCCATATCTGCCGCTCCATGTTCAACACCGAGGCCAACGAACGCCCCTCGAATCGCAGCATCGTTGTGCGGTGTCCGTTCACCGGACAGATATGGCAAAAAATGCACAGTGCTGGGCACGTTCGGGAGAGCGCTGGCCTCGTCGGAAAGATCACTGGCAGACTGATTCAAGACGCCAGACAGCCAGTCCATGGAGCCAGCAGCCGAAAGGATCACACCCATCTGGTGCCAAGTGTCGGGCAATGCATGGCAGAAGGTGTGAACCGCGCTGGCGGCGTTGGGTTTGTAGCTGTCATTGACCGCAAACAGCACACCGGAAGTGCCCAGCGATACGAAAGCGGAGCCCGGGGCCACTATCCCCTGCCCGACCGCCGAGGCTGCATTGTCTCCGCCGCCGCCAGCCACAATGACGCCTTTCGGCAGGCCCCAGCCACCGGCAAGCGCATCTCGTAGCTGACCGGAGGCTTCCGATCCTTCGACAAGCCGCGGCATGTGATCGAGACTCAAGCCAGTGTCTGCCAGCAGCTCCTCTTCCCAATCCCGCTTGGCCACGTTCAGCCAACCTGTTCCAGAGGCGTCCGACATGTCACTGACCGCCTCTCCAGTCAGCCAGAGGCGGAGAAAGTCTTTCGGCAACAGCACCATACGCGTCCGTTCAAAAACGTCGGGCTCGTGCTCGCGGACCCACTGAACCTTCGGCGCCGTGAAACCAGGGAAAACGATGTTGCCGATGCGATCCCGGAACTTCGGATCCGAATCCATCCTCGCTGCTTGAACGTGGCTGCGTGTGTCGTTCCAAAGCATGCACGGCCTGAGTGCGCTGTCATCGTCCGCCACAAAGGTGGCGCCATGCTGCTGGCCCGACAGACCAATGCCCCGGACAGCCCCCATCTCGTTGGGATTGGTGGCGGCCAGCCCCTCCATCGCGGCATTGGTCGCAGTCAGCCAATCCTCAGCGTTCTGCTCTGCCCATCCAGACTGCGGGTAGGACGCCTTGAGCGGCGCAGTGTGGGACGCGACGATCTGCTGATCACCGTCAACCAACACCACCTTCACCCCAGACGTGCCCAGATCGATACCGATATACATGCTTAGCCTCCCACAGCCCGCATGAACCTGACACGGAGGCACGATGGCGGGCAAGGCGCAGCCTGCCAACATTCTGACAAGCCACATCGATTCATGAGAGAATGCAGAGAAGCCAACAGCATACCGCCTCCAACCTTTGATGCGGTTGCGGCCCACGCAGCCATGGCTATGTTGCCCGCAAACATTCAGCCAGCCGGAGCCAAACGATGACCAACATTCCAGCCCGCGAAGAGAGCGACAGCTTTGGCAGCCTGCCCATTCCCCAAGGCGCTTACTACGGGGCGCAGACGGCTCGCTCGCTAATGAATTTCCCGATTGGGACCGAGACTCAGCCGCGCCCGCTCATCCACGCGCTGGGCATTGTGAAGCAGGCAGCTGCGCGCGTGAACAATAAGATGGGCAAACTTCCAGATGATCTGGCCAAGGCTATGGATCAGGCCGCAGGCGAAGTCGCCTCGGGCGAGTTGGACAGCCACTTTCCACTCGTTGTTTGGCAAACGGGCTCCGGCACACAGAGCAATATGAACGCCAACGAAGTCATCTCGAACCGCGCCATCGAGCTGTTGGGCGGTGAGATTGGCTCGAAATCGCCGGTGCACCCCAATGATCACGTCAATATGGGCCAGTCTTCCAACGACACATTCCCCACCGCGATGCACATCGCAGCCGCTAGTCAGATCAATGACGTACTGCTGCCGGGGCTGAAACATCTCCACGCCGCGCTCGAAGCCAAGGTCGACGCGTTCAAAGACATCATCAAGATTGGCCGAACCCACACCCAGGACGCCACTCCGCTGACGCTCGGCCAAGAGTTTTCGGGCTATACCCACCAGGTCGCCAAAGGCATTGAGCGCGTTGAGCAGGTGCAGGATGGACTTCTGGAGCTCGCGCAAGGCGGCACCGCTGTCGGCACCGGCCTGAACTCCAAAGTAGGTTTCGCAGAGGACTTCGCCACTGAGGTCGCCAGCCTGACAGGCCTGCCGTTCCGGACGGCCCCTAACAAGTTTGAGGCGCTCGCAGCCCACGACGCTTACGTCTATGCCCATGGCGCTCTGGCGACGGTCGCAGCCAGCCTGTTCAAGATCGCCAATGACATCCGCCTGCTGGGCTCCGGGCCCCGGTCTGGTCTCGGCGAACTGAGCCTTCCCGAAAACGAACCTGGCTCGTCCATCATGCCGGGCAAGGTGAACCCGACCCAGTGCGAGGCCATGACCATGGTGTGCGCTCAAGTGATGGGCAATCAGGCGACCATGCAGTTTGCAGGCAGCCAGGGGCACTTCGAGCTCAACGTCTACAATCCCGTCATGAGCAATGCGATGCTGCAGTCCATCCAGCTGCTTGGCGACGCGGCAGTGAGCTTCACCGACCGCTGCGTGGTGGGAATTGAAGCCAATGAGGACAATATACGCCAGCTGATGGAGCGATCCCTGATGCTGGTGACGGCCCTCAACCCACACATTGGCTATGACAATGCGACCAAAATTGCCAAAGCGGCCCACAAGAACGGCACGACCCTGAAGGAAGAAGCCGTTGGCGGAGGCTTCCTCACCGCGGAAGAGTTCGATCGCTATGTCCGGCCGGAAGAGATGATCGGCCCAAAAGCCTGATCGGCGGTCAGATCGAATGACCGCCATCCGCATCTGGATCGATGCCGACGCTTGCCCGGTGAAGGATGAAACCTACCGGGTCGCTGAGCGCTATAACGTGCCTGTTTCTGTGGTCGCCAACCAGTATATGCGGGTCCCCCGGGAGCACTGGCTCGATCTGGTCGTGGTCTCGGATGGCTTTGATGCCGCCGACGACCACATTGCCGAGAACTGCGACGCTGCATCAGTGGTCATTACAGCGGACATTCTGCTGGCCGAACGATGTCTCAAAAAAGGAGCTTCGGTCATAGGCTCCAACGGCAAGCCCTTTACCGAAAACTCGATCGGTGGGGCCGTCGCATCACGGGCTCTGATGAACGATCTGCGGGCCATGGGAGAAGTGAGCGGCGGCCCGCCACCCTTCTCCAAGGCGGATCGCTCGCGCTTTCTACAGGCGCTGGACCTTGCTGTCAGTCGCTTGGTGCGAGCGTAGAGGCGTAAAGCGCCAAGTCTTGTCCGCAATCAGCTGCACCCGATCAACGACAGGCATGAAGAGGCGCACCATTGCAGAGCGTAATGGACGCTCTGCAAAGTGATGCACAATCCAGGCCAGGCCGAGCATGAAAGTTGCAATGACCAGCACGGCCATCGCCGCTTGATTCTGCCAAGGCCACGCCCTCAGCGAGATGTAACCCAACTCCTGGTGGACGAGATAGAGCGGGTAAGAGATCGCGCCAATCGTAAGCCCAAAGGATCGCAATGCAGGTGCGGAAGGCAGCAACAATGCCAAAAGCACCACGCCCACGCACGCGGCTGACACCCATACAGCGTCTCGAGCAGCCAAACCCGCGTAAGCGGCCGGAACATAGGGCTGACTTGCCATCTCAACGACACCAAATGAGAGCGCATACACTGAACAGAACAGCAAAACGGCATTGGCAGCCGTCAGGCCATGCTTGCGCAAGTGCCAAAGTAACAGGCCGGCAGCAAATGCACCCGAATAATAGGTAATGCAGAGGCGTTCCACGAGCCCAGACTGAAAAACGGACACGTTCAGAACGGACACCAGAAGCCACACTGCGACGATGCCCAGCAAGTGCCTGTGCAAAAGGCCTGCGGCCAGAAAAAGCGCTGCCCAACCATAGAAGATGAACTCGTACACCAGCGTCCAATAGACACCGTCTACAAAGGCGAAGCCAAACAGCTGGGGCAGAACAAACAGGTTCGCGAGACCTTGGACAAGCGTAACCGGATCTGCCTGCTGCATGTTGGAAGCGCCAAGCGCGACCATGATGACCGTTGTGACAGCCAGACAGGTCCAGAACGCGGGCATAAGGCGAAACACTCTTGCCGCCACAAACGGCAAGAAACGTGCACCTTGGCTGACATGGGCAATCAGAAAACCGGACAACACAAAGAAGATGCAGACGCCCAGATAGCCGGGCCTGAAAAGTGATGCTTCCCAATGGGAGGGCGCAACTGTGAAAATGCCTTCACGATAGTGCGCTACGAACAGGTAGTGATGCCCTACAACCCAAAGGGCTGCGAAGAAGCGAACAAAATCCAGATTGCTGAAATAGCGCCGTGACATGCCGAAAAGCCCCCAGTCACGTTGATGAGTACCAGTTGCGGACGCCCCCAGCATTGCGTTTGCTTACCTTTGGTTAAGCATAAACTTTGAGGCAAATGGTGCCTTACGGCGGCCACACAGTCGCGATGCGTGCTTCCACATCTGCGCCAGCTTGACGCTTGACACCCCACAAAGCCGCCAATATGTCAGGCTTGCTGTCATATTGCGGCTGCGACCGTGTGTGCTGGCAACAAAATTGCCCCGAGCTTCGGTTGGCAATACACTGCACTGGGAACGGCCCGGGCCCTGCCCGTTCAATGGCAAGCGACGTCATGCGCTTGACCGGCGAGAAAAAGGAAGGCCGAACCCCCTCGAAAATTGGCGCGAGCGCCCGGACGATTCCTCGAGAAGCGCCCGAACACTCGAGCCACCGCATTTGGGCGCAGAGGTTACGCGCTCAGGTTCAAACCGGTGCTCGCATGCGGGCGCCACGGAGGATGCCATGACCGACGCCGTTTACCACGCACTCGCTTATAACGCGCCCAAGGGCCAAAATGGTCTCTATGACCCAGAGTTCGAACAATCGAACTGCGGCACCGGTTATATCACGCGCAAAGACGGCAAACAGACCCATGAGGTGCTGGAGCTTGTACACCAGGCGCTTTGTGTTGTGCCGCACCGTGGCGGCATGTCGTCGGAAGGCATTGGAGACGGCGCTGGCGTGAACCTCGATCTGTCGGAAAACTTCTTCCAGAAAGTCACCAACGACCCATCGCTCAAGCTCGGCGATTTCGGTGTCGGCAACTTCTTCATGCCCAATCTCGAAAGCTCCATGCCGGAGGCCGAAGCGCTGATCGAGCGTTCGCTGGAAGATCAGGGCTTTGAAGTGCTCGTGAAACGTGAAGTTGAAACCGACCCGCGTGCCATTCGCGAAGCGGCGGTGCCAGCACAGTTGCCTATCCGCCAGTGGGTCTTCCGCTGTGCGAAGGGCGACGTTGCCCACGAGGAGTTCGACACACGCATCCACGAGGCTCTGCTGGCAATTGAGGCTGAAGCCTTCACGAAAGATCATCTGGACGGCCTGTTCCCGCTCTCCATGAGCGCCCGGACGCAGGTTCTGAAGGGGCGACTGAATTCAAACGAAGTGGTGCCCTACTTCCTTGATCTGGCCGATCCGGACATGCAGATCCACACGATCTTCTTCCACACACGCTTCTCGACGAACACGGCTCCGCATCCCCGCATGGCCCAGCCGTTCCGGCTGATGAGCCACAATGGCGAGCTCAACACCGACAAAAAGAACCGGCTGTCTGAGAACACCATCGCGCGCATGAAGAACCGCCAAGTCATCGCGCCCAAAGGTCAGTCGGACTCCGCGCGCCTTGACCAAACGCTCGAGCGCCGCCTGATCGAAGACAAACTCGACATCGTGACCGCCATCGTCGCCATGATGCCACCTGCCTGGGAGAATGACCCGCGCGTGTCTCCGCCAGTGCGCGCCATGCTCGAATATTTCTCGCTATATGAAGAGAAGAACGATGGCCCGGCCGCCATCATGTTCGGCAATGGCGATGTCGTTGGCGCCCGCCTCGACCGCCTTGGCCTCCGCCCGCTGCGCTCGGTGGAAACCAACGACTATCTGGCGGTTATGTCTGAAGCCGGGCAGATCGACTTCCCGGCAGAGGATGTGATTGCCCGCGGCCGCATCGAGTCTGGCGGCATGCTCTGGTACGACCACAAGACCAAGCGCAGCTATGGCTCTGAGGAAACGCTGGAGCTGCTGGCCGCCAAGCGTGACTATGCCAGCCTTCTGGAAGCCGCTCGGCTGACGCTGGACGACATTGAGGAAGTTGAAGTCACGCCCCGCGCCGCGAATGACGATGGCGCTGGCCTGACGCAATCGGGCCGATACGTGGCCTTCAACCACAATCAGGAGAGCTTCAAGTTCCTGATGGATCCCATGCTTCAGAACGGCGCCGAGAAAGTGTCGGCCATGGGCTATGGCGTCGCCATCAACTCGCTGACCGACCAGGAAGGCGGGATGGCGAAGTATTTCTCGCAACGCTTTGCGCAAGTGACGAACCCGCCGCTAGACAGCCTGAAGGAATCCGACGGTATGACCCTGCGCGTGGCGCTGGGCGCAAAGCCGTTCTTCAACCGGGATGAGACAACGCAACTGGTGATCGAAAACCCGATTCTGGCCGAAGCCGATCTGGCACGCATCAAGTCGCAAACGCGGGTCCCGGTTCACTTCGTGGATATGACCTACACGCCAGACTCCGGCGCGACTGACGCCGGGGCTGCAAAGGACCTGACAACGGCCGTCGACGCCATGTGTGATGCCGTTCAGGCAGCGGCTGAGGGGACCGGCGGTATCGTCATCCTCTCCGACGATGGCGTGTCTTCCGATCACGCAGCCCTGCCGCTTATCCTCGCTGTTTCTGCAGCCAACCAGCGCCTCATATCGTGCGGCTTGCGCTTCCGCGTATCTCTGGTGGCGGAAAGCGGCCAGATTGCATCGTCACACCACATCGCCACTGCTCTGGGCTTTGGCGCGGCGGCAGTCGCTCCCATCGCCGCCTATGAACGCGCCGCAGAACTGTTTGGCAGCCATGGGCCGGAAGCAGTGGGCCGCTTCATCAAAGCCGGCTCCAAGGCACTTATGAAAACCATGGGCAAAGTGGGTTTGTGTACCGTGGAAAGCTATTCCGGCGGGGAATTCTTTGAGCCCAACTATCTGAACAC
The DNA here is from genome assembly GCA_039816825.1 of Pseudomonadota bacterium. GTDB lineage: Bacteria > Pseudomonadota > Alphaproteobacteria > Rhizobiales > Rhizobiaceae > JBCBXA01. The sequence goes on from JBCBXA010000009.1 coordinate 46,694, forward strand.
AAATGAGAAAACCCTGGGTCGCTACTTCCCTAACGTGCGCACGCCCGTGGGTGGTGTCGGCTTAGAAACCATCGCCGGATCCGTCCGCGATTGGCACAAGCGCGCGACCGAGGTGAAAGACGAAGCGGGCATACCGCTGCTCGGCCTGTTCAAGGAACGCGCAGACGGCGCAGGTCACTCGTACGGCGTGCAGGCCGTGCGCAGTTTTGAGGACATGACTGCCGAGCCCATTGGCTATCAGGCGGAAGCCATGAGCCAGGATGAGAGTTCTGATCTGCGCCTCATGACCCTCGACAAGTTGAAAGATTCAGTCGGCCTCGACGAGGCCGCGTACAAAAGCACGGGCTTCGACAAGCGTGACGCTTCGGAGATCGACGGCTTCTGCCAGACCGAAGCCTACAAAAACTTCGCGCGGGACATGGCAAAAGAGCGGGAAGAACGCCCTGCTGCCCTGCGCGATGTCCTCGACTTCCCAACGGACTTCACCGAAGCGACCACACAGGCGGACTTCCTGTTCCAGCTCAATCGCCACGACCTGCGCGGGAATGCCAGTTTTGCGGCGCGAGGCGTCACCGTGTCAGCCCTGGGCGGCAACCGTTTTGCCATCACATTAGATGATGGTTCGGCTCGCCTAGCAGCCTTGTCAGCTGCGCTGAAGGTTCGCTTCAACAATGACATTTCCTTCGGCAGCCAGACTGAAGTGCTGGAAGTCACGGCCAAGGGAGACGCGCTGTCTTATCTGTCGCGCATCGTCCGCGCGCCGGATTCTCTGCCATTGAACGAGGTTGAGGCTCCATCCTCCATCACAACCGCATTTGCTTCTGGCGCAATGTCACACGGCGCGCTGGTCGCTCCTGCCCACGAAGCCGTGGCACACGGCACCAACATTGTGGGCGCCATGTCCAACTCGGGTGAAGGCGGCGAGCACTTCTCGCGGTACGGCACAATCAGGTCTTCCAAGATCAAGCAGATTGCATCTGGTCGCTTCGGTGTCTGGGCCGGCTATCTGGCCGACCCGGCGGTGGAAGAGCTTGAAATCAAGATCGCCCAGGGAGCCAAGCCCGGCGAAGGCGGCCAGCTACCGGCACAGAAGGTGACCGTAGAAATCGCGGCAGCCCGCGGCGGAACGCCCGGTGTTGAGCTGGTTTCACCACCGCCGCACCATGACACTTACTCCATCGAGGATCTGGCTCAGCTGATCCACGACTGTAAGGCCGCCCGCGTTCGCGTGATCGTGAAGCTCGTCTCATCCGAAGGCATCGGCACCATTGCCGTTGGTGTGGCGAAAGCCGGTGCTGACGTCATCAACATCGCAGGCAATACAGGCGGCACCGGCGCCGCTCAGGTTACTTCGCTGAAGTATACAGGCCGGTCCGCCGAGATCGGTCTGGCGGAAGTGCACCAGGCTCTCTGCGCCAATGGCATCCGCAAGAAAGTCATCCTGCGCTGCTCCGGCGCGCACCAGACGGCTACGGATGTTGTAAAGTCGTGCCTTCTGGGTGGCGACAGCTTTGAATTCGGCACAACGGCGCTGATGATGCTGAAATGCGTCATGGCCAAAAACTGCAATGTGAAGTGCCCGGCCGGCCTCACCACCAACCCCGAAGTGTTCGAAGGCGACCCGCGGGCGCTGGCGCAGTACTTCATGAATGTGGCGCACGATGTGCAGGCGATCCTTGCCAAGCTCGGTATGCCAACCCTGCGCGCCGCGCGCGGTCGCTCCGACCTGCTGCACCTCCTCAACCATCCGTCCATGATTGGTCAGATGGACGTGTCGGCCATGCTTTGGCACGAGCCTGAAGTGGTGATCGAAAACCCGGTCTACGTGCCGAGGGACTTCGCGGTCGACGACTATCTGCTGCCACGCGTGAAAGAGGCACTGATCGACCGGGGCCGCGAAAGCGTTGAGCTTGGTGACAATTACGAGCTGAACAATTGCAACAAGACCGTGTTTGGCCAGCTCGCCATCGATCTGGAGCGCATGCTCCAATACGACATCACTGAGGAACAGGCCGGGTCCCTGCCCTCGATCCGCACCGACAAGAGAGGCCGCCGCTTCTTTGATGAGGCATCGGTTCGCATCACCACGTGCAAGTCGGCTGGCCAGTCCTACGGCGCGTTCCTCAACGACGGCATGCACATCACCCACAGCGGCACGGCCAATGATGGCGTTGGTAAGAGCATGTCCGGCGGCACCATTGTCGTGAAGTCTCCCGGCGGGGGATCACCTGAAGCCGGCGGCAACGTGTTGATTGGCAATTTCGGCCTCTTCGGCGCGACCGGTGGACGCCTGTTTGTGGAAGGGGAAGCGGGCGACCGTTTTGCAGTGCGCAATTCCGGAACTGTCGCCGTTGTTGAAGGGTTGGGCGACTTCGGTTGCGAGTACATGACCAATGGCGCCGTGCTGAACCTTGGAGCCTTCGGCAAAGGCTTCGGAAACGGCATGTCCGGTGGCTACGCCTATCAGTACGACCCGGAAGAGAAGCTCGAAGCCAGCTATTCAGCTGATTCCGTTTTCTTCTGCAATCTGGCAGATGACACCGAAGAAGCCGCAATACACCGCGATGCGGTGCGCCAGATGCTCACAGAACATGTGGCCGAAACCGGCTCCGAGCGAGGCAAAGCCATTCTCGAGAACTTCGACGCCGAGGTCGCGAATTTCCGCTACCTCAAACCACAGAGTTTCGCTGTCTATCAGGATGCCGACGCCATTCTCGCAAAGGCCAGCCGCAAGGCGCTTGTGGAAGAGCTGGCAAAAGCTCTGGCTTCCCATCAGGTCCGCAAGTTCAAAGTCGCTTACCGCGATGGCCTGACTGTCCTGGATGGTGCGGTTCCAACGCCAGCCGACACTGACAGCGACAAGATGTTTGCGCTCTTGAACTCCTACACGGTGCTGGCCATGGCTCAGCGCATCGCGGCTGACCGGCTCAAGACCGACAGTCGCACACGGGAAGCACAGGCAGCGGCCCGCAAGCTGCTGCTCACCGAGGACTTCGCGCTGATGATGGCTTTGACCAAATATGCTCGCGAAGCGCTGGCCACCTATTCCGACGCTGAACTCGCAACCCTGATCGCCAACAAGCGGCTGGACGACTACAAACAGGCCCTCAGCCTGCGCAACGTCCTGTCCGTGCAGGCAGGCGGCACATATGGCTGGATCATCCTGCAGGACCGGCTGAACCGCGAGCGCATGGGCACCGTGCCAAGCTTTGAAGAGCTGTTCGCTGCAAAATCCACACCAGATCTGGTGCAGAAGGCATCTTGAACAACGACCTGAAAGGCAAACTGCGCAATCTCATAGGGGAGGTTGCGCAAGAGACGGACAGCGTCGGCGAGATTGAGGAAACACTGAAATGGGGACAGCCAAGCTTTGCGCCGAAGCGCCCAAAAGTGGGGTCTTCGGTGCGTTTGCAGGACAACGAGGACGGTTCCACAGGCCTCATGTTCATCTGCAACACCGATCTCGTGGAGCGCTTTCGCACCCAATATCCGGATCAGCTGGATTTCATTGGAAACCGGGAAATCCGAGTTCGAGAACTCACAGCGGCGAACGAGCCGGCCCTGAAACACTGCGTCGCAATGGCGCTGACCTACCATTTGTCCAAGCGGGCGAGTAAACAATGACGATGCAATTTCCTTTCATTCCCGACGACGCTCCGTTCAATGAAGACCAGAGAGCCTGGTTAACCGGCTTCATGGCGGGCATGTCCACCCGCCTCGTAGCAACCGGCGGACAAGCTGACGCAAGCGCTGGCCTGCTGGAGCTCGACATTTTAGTCGGCACACAAACCGGCAATGCCGAAGGCGTTGCAGACGATCTTGTTGCTGCAGCCACCGAAGCCGGATTGAACGGCACGATCCACGCTCTGGACGATGTCGACATTGCCGCTCTGGCGGAAATGGAGCGCGTGCTCATCGTCACGTCGACCTATGGCGAAGGCGAGATGCCAGACAATGCGCAGCTCTTCTGGGACGCCCTGCAGGCCGAAACAGCTCCTCGGATGGAGAAGGTCAACTTCGCCGTGCTGGGTCTCGGCGACACGTCTTATGACGGGTTCTGTCAGGCCGCCAAAGACATTGATGGCCGCCTGAACCAGTTGGGTGGCAACCGCGTTATGGACGGCGTTTGGCTGGATGTGGACTATGAGGACGCAGCGGAGGAGTGGGTCACAGAAAGCCTGACGACCATTAAGCCGTTCGGCGATCAGACGGTCGCAGAAGCCGTTGTTCCAGTCGCCGCTGCCAAGCGCGAGAAGAGCAAATGGAACCGCAAGAACCCCTTCCCTGCAGTGGTGGCGACCAACCATCTTCTGTCCGGCGAGGAGTCAGCGAAAGAGATCCGTCACTTCGAGTTCGATCTCGGTGACAGCGGCATCACCTACGCTGCCGGTGACGCGCTGGCCATCATGCCCATCAACAACCCGAAGCTCGTAGACGACCTCCTGGATCGCCTGGGCGTCGATGCCGGCGCGAATGTCGGTGGCGAAGCGATCCACACGCTTCTCACCAACCAGTACGAGATCCTGACACCGTCCAAAGACTTTATCTGGCGCGTGGCCGAAATGGCCGGTGACGACCATCTCAGCCACATTCGCGAGAACGACGATAAAGAAGCGTTGGACGACTTCCTGTGGAATCGCGACACGCTTGATGTCTTGAACCAGTACAGCAAGGTCAAGTTCTCAGCCGATGAGTTCGTGTCGCTGCTCCGCCCGCTTCAGCACCGCGCGTACTCCATCTCTTCGAGCCCGAAAGAGCATGCGGATCAGATCCATCTGACCATCGGCACAGTACGCTGGAAAGCCTATCAGCGGGAGCACGGCGGTGTGGCCTCGACCTTCTTGGCAGACCGCGTAGGTGAAGGCGGCAAGTCAGGCGTGTTCCTGAGCGAGAACAAGGCGTTCCGTCCGCCAGCAGACACGAATGCTCCAATGATCATGGTCGGACCAGGCACAGGCATCGCGCCTTTCCGCGCTTTCCTTCAGGATCGCCGGGCCGACGGAGCGCAGGGCAAGAACTGGCTGTTCTTTGGTGACCAAACCCGGGCACAGGACTTCATCTACGAGACCGAGCTTGCGGAAATGCAGGAGCAAGGCGTGCTGCACAAGCTAGACCTCGCTTTCTCGCGCGACCAGAAAGAGAAAGTGTACGTTCAGCACAAAATGGCGGAGCACGGCAAAGAGCTGTTCGCCTGGCTGGAAGAAGGCGGCTACTTCTACGTGTGTGGTGATGCGGTTCGAATGGCCAAGGACGTCGATGAGGCTTTGCATGACATCGTTGCCGAACAAGGTGGCCTCAGCGCCGATGGCGCGCGCGATTATGTGGCCAACCTAAAGCGCGAAAAACGCTACCTGCGCGACGTATATTAAGCGATCGCAAAATCAGAACTAAGAAGGCCCGGTGCAGAGTGTGCACCGGGCCTTTTCATTCGAACCGGACTGGAGGTCTTCAGTTCGTGATGACAATGCGTCCGCCATGGCGCTTCACCATGGAGTAGAGGCGCGCGGCATTATTGGTGTGCAGGCGGATGCAGCCGTGAGACGCAGGACGGCCCAGCTTGGACACCGCATTGGTGCCGTGGATGGCATATCCGCCGCGAAAGAAGATCGAATAAGGCATGGGTGAGCCGTGATACTTCTTCGAGAAATAGCGCTTATACATCCGCTTTGGGCTGTATGTCCCGCGCGGCGTGCGGTAGCCCTTGCGTCCAGTCGAAACCTTCCAGACGTGGCGCAACTTGCCATTTTGGTAGACACGCATCTTTTGCTCGGAAACGTCGATCTTTGCGGTGACGCGACCAGCCTCGGCGGGCATGGCCCATGCCAGTGCAAGAACGGCGATGAGTGTTGCAATAAGTCTCATAGCTTCCCCCCGGAGCGATGAACCGGTTGGTAGACGATATATTACCCTAGGGAAGATCGCAAGCGCATCGCGGAAAGTGTCGAAATGTCAGAGTATGACGATCAAGCACAGAACCAACGCGATAAAGACGTTGCCGCACCATGCGAAGAGCATGAGCGCCCGTTTCACATCGTCCATCGAGGCCGTCGCGCGACCTGAAGCATTGATAAATGGCGCGGCTACGACACCCTCACCAGCATAGCTTCGCGGCCCGCCCAACTGCAAGTCAAGCGCTCCGGCAAAGGCCGCCTCCGGCCAACCGGCATTTGGCGAGCGGTGCAGACCCGCGTCGCGCAACGCACAACGAACGGTTTGACGGACAGCGCTGCGCCCACCAGACAAGCTAGCGAGGGCAACGAAGACAACAGAAAGTCGTGAGGGCAGCCAGTTCGCAAGATCATCAAGCCGTGCTGAAGCCCAGCCGAAGTGAAGATGATGCGGTGTCTTGTGTCCAATCATGGAGTCGGCCGTGTTGAGGAACTTGTAAGCGAGCAAACCGGGCAAGCCGGCGAGCGCATACGAAAAGGCAGGCGCAACAACACCGTCAGAAAAATTCTCTGCCAGCGTCTCTATCGCACCCCGCGCAAGACCATTTTCCTCGAGCTGGCTGGTATCGCGGCCCACGATCATCGAAAGAGCCAGGCGAGCGCCAGACGCCCCCTCGGCGCGATAGGCCACCGCAACGCGCCCCACATGGTCTGCCAGGCTCTTGTGAGCCAGAAAGACTGCAACCAGCAGAACCTCAGCAACGAAGCCGATCGGGCGCAGTTGGGCGAAAAGCCAGTGAAGGACAAAGCCCAGAGCGGCCACCAGAAGAAGTGCCCCGCCGAGAAACAGAGCGCCTGTCCACCGGCGCACAATTGGCCGCAATGATGGGCGGTTGAGCGCCTTGTCGGCAACATCGATCACTTTGCCAAAACCCACAACCGGATGAGGCAGACGCCGCCAGAGCCAGTCCGGATCGCCCACAAGTCGATCAATCATCAGGCCAAACAGGAGAATATGGAGACCGGACACAGGACTCAGATCTCACCAAGCGCGGCCAACACGCGTGTCATGGCATCCATATCTGCCGGTAAACCAAACCGAAGCATGAATGGGTCCTGATCGAAGCCACGCACAAGAATGCGCTGCTCCGCCAAACGCTGTTCAACATCCGTCGCATTAGCACGACGAGCGGTCACAAAGAGCTCTGTCCGCCCCACAAGCTCAAAACCCAAGCCACTTAGCCCTTCTGCCAGCTGGCTTGAGATCTTGGCGATCCGCCTTGAGTGGCGTGCCTGCCACTCCCTATCGCGCAGCGCTTCTGCGGCAATCTCGATGGACGGTCCAGGAACAGCCCAAGGCCCCAGATGGGCCGCGATCCTGTCGATCAGACCGGCCTCGCCTGCAGCAAAACCAACGCGAACTCCAGCAAGCCCGTAGAACTTGCCAAACGACCGCAGAACGAGAGCACCGTTTGGTATGGCGTCCAGAAAGGATCGCTCAGGAGAAGCATCACAAAACGCTTCATCGATCACTAGAAGGCCACCGCGCGAGGCCAAGGCGCCTGCGGCGGCCACGACATTTTCGGTATCGGCAAAGCTGCCCAAGGGATTGTGCGGATGGATGATGCTGGCGAATTGCACACTGTCGTCATCCAGAACAGCGGCGATGACATCCTGCTTCTCCAGCACGCGGTGCCCCGCCAGTGACCAGCAGCGCCCATGCTCCTGATAACCCATAGTATCAACTGAAGCGCGACCAGGCTCAAACAACCGTGGCACCAGCTGGATTAGCGCCTGGGTCCCGGGAGCAGCAACCAGCGCAGTTTCGTTAGGAACGCCGTACGCCCGCCGCGCGGCAGCCAGCAAACTGTCAACATCGGCGGCCTCAGGCAACCGCTTGAAACTGGCTGATCCGGGCGGCGTGAACGGGTAGGCAAAGGGGGAGATGCCGGTGGACAGATCCAGCCAGTCCGTCGCCTCGCCACCATGACGCTCCATGGCAGCCTTCAGCCGTCCCCCGTGGCGGAGGCTTCTCCCCTCACCCATCACGGCGCTCGCAGATCAGATGCAGGTAAGAACCCGCGACGTTGCCAACCACAGCACCCACGGATGGCACGGCTTCGCCGCGAGCATCCACAACGCCAACAGCTAATGGCATGTCGGATGTGGGTGAAACTTGCTGCGAATAGTGGAACTCGTGGCCTCGAAACGCCGTGTCAGCCCATACCGGGCAAGACTTCGATATGGAGCCCTTCCGGTAGCCAAGGTTGAGCTTGCGTTTCTCAAAACTCGTCACGACTGGAAGCAGTCCAGCCATTTCGTGGCGTTCTCCATCGACATCAATAAGCGCCTCGCCCAGAGCCATGTAACCACCGCACTCCCCATACACTCTCGCACCCGAGGAAGCCTGACGGAGACCTTCCAGAAACCGTTCGTTCGATGCCAGACGCGCGGCGTGCAGTTCCGGATAGCCACCGGGCAGAATGACGACATCCGCATCGTCGTTGGGCCTTTCATCGCGCAGCGGCGAAAAGAAGCTCAGTTCCGCACCGGCATGCCGCCAATCTTGGGCGAAATGCGTGTAGAAAAAAGCGAACGCTTCATCTCGAGCCACCGCAATGCGCTGTCCGGGTGGAGGCAACGTTATTGCTCGGCCATCTGCGGTTTGCGGTGCGGCGAAACGGTTTGAAATCTCAACCAGGAACGCTTGATCCACCGATTGCATCAGTCGGTCAGCCGCGTGGTCCAGAAACTCATCCAGTTCCTCGGTTTCGGCAGCCTGCACGAGGCCCAAATGGCGCGACGGCAAAGCAAGCCTTTCGTCCCGCCGGAGAACCGCGAGCACTGGCACGCCGACAATTGCGAGGGCGTCCCGCAGCATACCCTCATGACGGTCGCTGCCGACGCGGTTCAGCACCACGCCCGCAAGGTCAAGCTGAGGACGC